>JAFTUS010000199.1 GCA_017466125.1 Lentisphaeria bacterium
ATGACCGCTTTGCTTTCTGAAGATGACGGAAAGAGTTTTACCCATTCGCTTCTGCTGGATAACGGAGAAAATATCTCTTATCCCGATGCGGTTCAGGGCAGTGACGGTGAAATTTACATCGTCTGGGATCGGGGCAGATATACAGCCAGAGAGATCGTCTGCGCCCGCATCACCGAAGAGGACATTATTGCCGGAAAAATCACAGATGATTGTTCTTACTGTTACAATATCGTCAGTAAAGCCATCATTCCAGCCAAACGTTGGCAGGAAGAACCGCTCCGGGCTTTTTATGAGGCGGAAAAAAGTTTCATGAAAGGTTTTCCCGCCGAAGTCTACCGGGACGGCGGCGTCGTTGAAAATTTCCGTGCCGCCGTCAGGCGCAGTTGCCAGGCGGCAAAAGCGTTGTTCACTGAAAAGTAGATTTTCAGATACAGATAACCGCAAAACTAATTCAGGAGAAATCAAAAAAGGGGAACAACTTCAATCGTCTGGAACTGGGAGTACTCCTCCTTTGTTGTGCAACTTCGGAACGGTCACAGCCGATCTGCTTGCCACACAGCATGAGATCACCATAGTCAGCAGTGAAGCGTTCACGCTTGAAGTAAATTCCACAGAATTTCAAATTTCCCAAGGCACTCAAACCTTCAAACGGAATTGAACAGCGCAACAAATCAGACAGAAGGCTGTCCGGACAATGGACAGCCTCTTTTTTATACCGCCGTGCTGCCGTTCGGCATACGGTGGTTCATTGATTTACAGCGGGGGAGCAAGACTGAACTCACTCCCAGAGGACGACTTCGCCTTTTGCGCGGGTGGCGGGCATATCGATCAGGCGTTGGTTGGATGAGCCGCGGAACTTGAGTGAAATATCTTTGCGGACTTCCACAAAGGGACCGTCCACGAGGACGGCAAGGGAGTCCAGAAATTCGTCCGTGACTTCACAATAGGCACGGCCGCCAGGGAGCAGATCGCGGTCGTAAATGTATCCGGTGAAACTCCAGATGTCCTTTTGCGGATAGAGTTCTTTCACCTGACGGATCAGCGGCAGCAGCCCCCGCTGGTTGACCTTTTCAAAAGGTTCTCCGCCCAGCAGGGTCAGACCGTTGATGTGATCCGGTTCAAGAGCCTTGATGATCTTTTCGATCACCCGTTTGTCAAACCGTTTCCCTGCATTGAAATCCCATGTTTCCGGATTGAAACAACCGGGGCAGTGGTGGGTGCATCCCGCTACAAAAAGGGAAACACGCACCCCGACCCCATTGGCAATATCAAAGGGTTTGATCTCGCAGTAATTCATGAGAAACTCTTACAGATGCAGCACCCGTTCACGGATCTCCTGCGTGCGCCCCTGATTCCAGAACTGCGAACCGATGTAGCCGCAGGTACGGCGGGCGACATTCATCTTGGATTCATCCATATTGCCGCACTTCGGACAACGCCACAGAAGTTTGCCGTTTTCATCCTTGACGATCTCGATTTCGCCGTCGAAACCGCACTCCTGACAGTAGTCGCTCTTGGTGTTGAGTTCGGCATACATGATGTTGTCGTAGATGAAACGGATGACCTGAATGACCGCTTCGATGTTGTTCTGCATATTGGGAACTTCCACGTAACTGATCGCACCGCCGGGAGAGAGCTGCTGGAATTTGGCTTCCAGAGCCAGTTTGCTGAAAGCGTCGATCGGTTCGGTGACGTGGACGTGATAACTGTTGGTGATGTAATTTTTGTCGGTCACGCCTTTGACCACGCCGAAACGCCGCTGCAGTGTCTTGGCGAACTTGTAGGTGGTGCTTTCCAGCGGAGTACCGTAGAGGGAATAATCGATATTCTCTGCGGCCTTCCACTTGGCGGTATATTCGTTGAGTTTGCGCATGATCTCAAGGCCGAGTTCTTCCCCTTCGGGCTCGGTGAGTTTCTTTTCGATGAGGCTGTAAACGCACTCCCACAAACCGGCGTAGCCGAGTGAAAGCGTGGAATATCCACCATGGAGATATTTGTCGATGGCTTCGCCCTTTTTCAGGCGGAGCAGTGCGCCGTGCTGCCAGAGGATGGGGGCCGCATCGGAGAGGGTTCCGGTGAGGCGTTCATGACGGCACTGCAACGCTTTGTGGCAGAGTTCCATACGTTCATCGAAAATGCTCCAGAAGCGTTCCAGATCCTTTCCGGCGGAAAGACCGATATCCACGAGGTTGACCGTGACTACGCCCTGATTGAAACGGCCGTAATACTGCGGCTTGCCCTCTTCGTTGATAAAGGGAGTCAGGAAACTGCGGCAGCCCATACAGGTATAGCAGTGACCGTTGCCCTCTTTATCGATCTTGAGTTTGAGCATCATTTTTTCGGAGATGTAGTCCGGCACCAGACGGCGGGCGGTGCATTTTGCCGCCAGTTCGGTCAGATAGTAGTACGGACTGGTGGTGTGGATGTTGTCTTCTTCCAGCACATAGATCAGTTTTGGGAATGCCGGAGTAATGTAGATGCCCTGTTCATTTTTGACGCCTTCATACCGCTGTTTGAGAACCTCTTCGATGATGATGGCAAGGTCGGCGCGCTCCTGTTCGTTTTTGGCTTCGCCCAGATACATGAAAACAGTGACAAAGGGAGCCTGACCGTTGGTGGTCATCAGCGTAACGACCTGATACTGGATGGTCTGCACGCCGCGGGCGATCTCCTGACGGAGACGTTTTTCCACCAGTTTGTCAAGGCGTTCCGGGGCAACTTCGACTTCGGCGAATTTGAATTCCGCTTCCAGCACCTTGCGGATATGTTCACGGGAGATCTGCACAAAGGGGGCAAGGTGCGTCAGAGAAATACTCTGCCCGCCGTACTGGTTGCTGGCGACCTGAGCGATGATCTGCGTAGCGATATTGCACGCCGTGGAGAAACTGTGGGGTTTCTCGATCATGGTTCCGGAAATGACAGTTCCATTCTGGAGCATATCTTCCAGATTGACCAGATCGCAGTTGTGCATGTGCTGGGCGAAATAGTCCATATCGTGGAAGTGGATGATGCCGCTTTCGTGGGCCTCGATCACATCTTCGGGCAGCAGGATGCGTTTGGAAACGTCCTTGGAAACTTCACCTGCCATATAATCGCGCTGAACGCTGTTGATGGTGGGGTTCTTGTTGGAGTTTTCCTGTTTGACCTCTTCGTTGTTGCACTCGATCAGCGTCAAAATCTGGTTATCGGTGGTATTGGCATGGCGCACCAGACTGCGGATGTAACGGTAGGTGATGTATTTTTTGGCAACTTCAAAAGCACCTTCCTGCATGATGCGGGTTTCGACGATATCCTGGATCTCTTCCACGGACAGGGCGCGGTCGAGGGCCTGACAGATACCGGCGGCATGTTCAGAGATGGTATTGATCTGCTCAAGGGTCAGTGCATTTTTGTACTCAACCGTCTGGTTGGCTTTGGTGATCGCGGCACGGATTTTATCAATTTGGAACTCCTGTTCCTCGCCGCTCCGTTTGATGATTTTCATTTTTTCATCGCTCCTTTCCTGAAATACTGTTCTTTCTATATATTGTGTAAACTTGTAAACATTGCATCTATATATTGTGTTTACAATATAGCATCGCAAAAAAATATTGCAACACCGGAAAGAAAAATTTTTGCAAAATTATTTTCAAAAAGGCTCTGTACGAAAGGTTGACTGATTTTTACAGGGGCTTCGGAATGCTTCGTCCGCTCAACGCCCCGATAAAATACGCTACGCTCTTTTTTCGAGGCATCGCTCCCGGCGAGTGGTATTGCCTCATGCGAGGCAATA
>JAFTUS010000200.1 GCA_017466125.1 Lentisphaeria bacterium
ACGCTTGGTGCGGCAGTGATCGCCGTACCTCCGGCGTTACTTGCGGGAATCTTTCTTTCTGAATACAAAGAATACCGCAAAATCGGCAGTGCAATACGGTTTGCGTCCAATGTTCTTATGGGGATGCCATCCATTCTGGTGGGACTCTTTGTCTATATGCTTATTGTTGTTCCAACGGGGAATTTCTCCGGCTTCGCGGGGTCAATCGCGTTGGCAATACTGATGTTTCCTGTGATTGTTCAAACGACTGAAAATATGCTTGCCATGGTTCCGAATACGCTGCGGGAATCGGCTCTGGCACTGGGTATGACCCGTATGCGGGCAACTCTTTGTATCGTCTGCCGCAGTGCAAAAAACAGTTTGCTCACGGGAATACTGCTTTCTCTGTCAAGAGTTTCAGGGGAAACGGCTCCGTTGCTTTTTACCGCAATGTTTGCCGACAGTTTTCCTGCCGGTTATTTTACTCAACCGACAGCAAACTTGCCGGTATTGATCACGGAATATGCTACCAATTCCCCCTTTGAAGTAATGCATCAAATCGGCTGGAGTGCCGCTCTGACCGTAATGACGATGGTATTGCTTGTCAACATAACAGTACGGATCTTTTTCAGGGAGAAAAAATATGGAAATTAAAATTCAAACCAAAAAACTCAACTTCTACTACGGGGATCATCAGGCATTGTTCGACAATGATCTTGTTATTCCCGCCAATAAAATTACGGCAGTTATTGGTCCATCAGGATGCGGAAAGTCAACCCATTTGCGCATCTATAACCGTATCTTTGAACTTTACCGGGAACAGCGTGCCACAGGAGAAGTCCTGATTGACGGCAAAAACATCCTTGATGATGATGTGGATGTTCTGGAACTCCGCCGCAAAGTCGGAATGATCTTCCAAAAACCGACACCCTTTCCCATGAGCGTTTTTGATAACGTGGCATATCCATTGCATTTGCACTGCAAACTTGACAAAAAAACGATCGCCGAAAAGGTGGAAGAAGCCTTGCGCGGTGCTTCGCTCTGGGATGAAGTCAAAGACAAACTCCATTCCAGTGGATTGGCACTTTCGGGAGGTCAGCAGCAACGATTGTGCATTGCCCGCACGATCGCTTCTGAACCGGAGATCCTGCTGATGGATGAACCCACCAGTGCCATTGACCCGGTGGCAACGCTGAAGATTGAGGAACTTATGGATCGTTTGCGTGAACGCTTTACCATTGTTATCGTAACGCACAATATGCAGCAGGCGGCACGAATCAGCGATCAAACCGTGTTTTTTTACAAAGGGCGTATCGTGGAATACGGAGAGACAAAAGACATCTTCACCAACCCCAAAAACAAACAGACAGAAGAATATATTACCGGGAGGTTTTCATAATGAATGGACATTTTTATAACGCATTGAATAATCTTCAAAGTATGCTTGGTTCAATGGCGGCTTATGCGGAAGAAGCCGTTCAGCTTTCCGGCAAAGCGGTCGGCGAAGTTTCACTTGAAAAAGCAGTTTCCGTTATTAACGGAGACGAAAAAATCGATGCTATGGAAATTGAGATCGAGGAAGAATGTTTGAAGATCCTTGCTCTGCACCAGCCGGTGGCTTCGGATCTGCGGCAGGTCATCACCATTTTGAAAGTCAACAGCGAACTGGAACGCATCGGCGATCTGGCGGTCAATATGGCAGAACGGGTGGGAAATATTGACTCTTTCAAAAATCAGGAGATTGAAAAATTCGATTTTTGTGATATGTTACATACAGCGTGTGGTATGCTCAAAGACGCTTTGGATTCTCTTTCTTATCACGATGCTGCTTTAGCACAGGATGTGATCGAAAGGGATGAAAAAGTAGATAAGATCCATCACGATAATTATGGAGCAGTCAGGTCATTCATCCTGAAATATCCCGACTGCGCACAATATTATCTCAATGGACTTACCATTTCCCGCTGTTTGGAACGTATTGCAGATATTGCTACGAATATCGCAGAAGATGTGATCTATCTTGAAAGCGGCAGAATTGTACGCCATTGCCACGAAACGGAGAAGAAATGATGAGTTATAAAATATTGATTGCCGATGATGAGCCTTCCATAAGAGAACTTGTCCGAATGGCACTGGAGGAGGCCAATCTTACAGAAATAATCGAGGCCGAAAACGGCAGAGATGCCATTGAAAAAGTTGAACGTTATCAGCCATCTCTGGTATTGCTTGATTGGATGATGCCCGAAATGGATGGTCTTTCTGTCTGCCGCGCCCTGAAAATGCAGGAAAATACCCGCAATATCCCCATTATCATGCTGACCGCCAAAAGTGAAGAAAGCGACATCGTGCTGGGCTTGGAAATGGGGGCCGTCGATTACATCACGAAACCCTTCAGCCGCAAAATTCTCATTGCCAGAGTCCGCGCTCACTTGCGGGAACAATCCGAACAAAGTTCCGCTTCAGAAGTCCGGCGGGGCTCATTGCTCATCAACACAGAGCAGCATTACTGCAAACTGGATGGCGAAAACATTGAACTGACTTTCAGCGAATTTGAAATACTCTCCCTCTTTGCAAAACATCCGGGCAGAGTCTACACCCGCAACCAAATCATTCAGCGCATCAAAGGGGACGGTTATCCGGTCACGGAGCGTTCCGTTGATGTGCAGATCGTCAATCTGCGGAAAAAATTGGGAGAGTGGGGCAGTGATCATATCGAAACGATCCGCGGTATCGGTTATCGCATGAAACAGGAGAATTGGCAATGAAAAAGCGGGATTCATTCCTTTTTTCTCTTCCTCTGACGGCAGCTCTTCTGATTACCGCATTTGGCATATTTCTCTATTGGCAAATTGCCGGTTTTGAAAAAAGTTATCTGTCTGATGCCCAAAATAATATTGCCCGGGAGGCCCGGTTGGCAGCCGCAGTCATCTTTCCTATGCTGCAGAATAATGATGTTGCTCAAATCAGGCAATTTTGTGATTCTGTAAAAGAGCATACTCTGCGTTTGACGTTGATAGATGATACAGGGAAAGTGGTAGCAGACACCAGAGAAGACTCCGGAATTTTTGACAACCATAAAGATCGGAGCGAGGTCAAAAAGGCATTGGCAGGAGAGGCCTCCGGCACCGTCCGTTACAGTTCCAGCTTAAATCAAAAGATGATTTATCACGCCATGCCGCTGGACTGTAATGGTAAAAGATATGTTTTACGCAGTGCAATTCCGACCGCCGAGGTCGGCAGGGTGATCGACATGTCGCGATTGAATATGTTCTGGGCGTTGCTGTTCGGGGCAGAAATCGTACTTTTTCTGACCTTTTATATTGTCAAAAAAGTACGAAAACCTTTGATAAATCTTCAGCAAAGTGTTAAAGAGATCGCCGACGGAAATCTTGATCGTAAAATCGATATCCCGGAAGACAGTATCATCAGGGAACTTACCATAGATATAGCCAGAATGACCGAACAGTTGAAACATCAGCTTTCGCAAGTGATTTTTGAGCGTAATGAGCGTGAAGTATTGTTCAACACCATGAGTGAAGGCGTACTGCTTTTCAAGAGTGATGGTTTCCTGATCAGAGCCAATAATGCGGCTGCTGAATTATTGAAATTTGACAAGGACAGATCCTTTCAGTTGAACCGCTGCCATATTCCGGAACTGGTGGGAGAAGCACAGAAAACAATCAAAAGCGAAGAGTCCTTTGAAAAAGAGTTTTTCTTTGACCGTGACGGGCAAACCATATCTCTTTGGATAAAAGGTTCCATATTGTATAAAAGCGGGGAAAAACGTCTGCTGCTGACAGTTACCGATTTGACCAATTTACGGAAATTGGAATCATTCCGGGCTGACTTTATCGCCAATGTTTCGCATGAGATCAAAACGCCGCTGACCTGTATTTCAGGAGCAGCAGAAGCATTGGAGGAAAACGGCAATCCGGAAAACCGGGCGAAATTGACCGCCATGCTGAAAAAACACACAGAGAGGCTGAATAATCTGGTGAAAGACATTCTGAATCTTGCCCGATTGGAAAAATCTCCCCGCAAAGAATCAACAGCTGAAAAAATCGTATTAAGCAGTGTCATGGATAATGTCATTGATATTGAATCTGACCGTGCCAGAGAGTGCGGTTTTGAATTGAAACTTGCCGATAATCTGCCATTGACTGTTTCAGGAGATGCTGACCTTCTGGAACAGGCATTGATAAACCTTGTTGAGAATGCTCTGCGTTACAGCAATGGCAAAAACATCATTTTGAGCGTAACACAGGAAGACGCAAATGCTGTTTTGACCGTCAAAGATGACGGGATCGGCATTGCGCCGGAACACCATGACCGCCTCTTTGAACGCTTCTACCGGGTGGACAAGTCCCGGAGCCGTGAACTTGGCGGCACAGGTCTGGGGCTGGCGATCGTCAAACACATTGCATTGATCCACAATGGCAAAGCCGAGATCATCAGTTCTCCCGGCGAAGGAGCAGAATTCCGCATCCTGTTGCCTCTTTAACAGAAGCTGCGAAAGGTTTGTTTCAACGGCTCTGTCCATCGTGTCCATTTTTGTCCATTTTCGCAGTCCATCTTACCCGAAACTGCCCAAAAACCTCGAAAAAGTTGAAAAAAAGTTCAAAAACGGTTTGCAAAGTTTCTGTTTGATGCTATATTATATCCCTGTTGCGCCTCAAAAGGGGTTGCAGCGAGGTTGATAATGTTCCCGCTTCTGCGGAATGCTGCAAAAAGCGGTTTTGA
>JAFTUS010000201.1 GCA_017466125.1 Lentisphaeria bacterium
CCATAATTCCGTACTTGTCTCAAGCATCATAGAAATATTCTTTCTCGATAATACCGCCGCCCCAAACACGGAAAAGATTACAGTTTGCTTCGGCAGCCAAACGCACCAATCGATCATAATCTTCTGCTTTAAGTCTGGACAACATCAATTCAGCAGGCACCCAGTTTGCTCCACGGGCAAAAACTTCTACTCCGTTAATAGTAAATGTGTGATTATAAGATTTATCCGCCGAATTCGGATTTCTCCGCATTTCCAAAGTCCTGAATGCAACCGTTTTTTCAGTAACTTCCCCCTCGATTTCCAAAGTCAATTTATAAAGCGGTTGCTTTCCTGCCCCATTGGGATACCACAATTCCGGATTCGGATAAACAAACGATAATTCAGAGTGATTTTCACCATGAATAAGATTCAATTTCTCAGTAAATTCAATTTTTTTACCCTCAAAACCTTTGGGTTCCAAACTGATTTTCAAATCAAATTCAGCATTTTTCTGGGCGACAGTATCAACTTCAAGAGAAATTTTTTCACCGTCCCACTGAAAAAAACAATCACTGATTCGAGCTTCATCGTTGGCACTTAAATAAAGACTATCCCACAATCCTGCTGCAACCATGCCTCGCATCCAATCCCAGCCCCAACTCATCTGACTTCGATGATAATCTGCATATTCATTAGGCTTGTGAGTCATAAGTGATGAGTGATTCGGACTTGCTTTCGGCATTGGGTCAAAAACGATTGCCACAAAATTCTCTCCGTCACGATTGATAAAGTCAGTTACATCAAATTCATGCTGGATAAACATGCCGGTAATTTCACACAAGTCCTGATGATTAAAAAATACTCGTGCTTTGTAGTCAATTCCTAAAAATTTAAGTTGAAAACGCTTTTTATTTCGTATATTTTCGGGGAGAATAAAGGTTTTGCGGAACGCCCATGAATAATTTTCCGACCAGCGAGAATAATCCATATTACGCCCGAAATAAGGATCGGCAATTACATTATTCTCCAACAAAGTCGTACGGTCACTCCCCGGGATTGAACACTTGAAAGCCGCCTTGTATTGACTATTCGGACGAGGAAATTCAGCACTCTCGGCACTATCCAAATACATATTTTTTATATCCCACCAGTTCGGCAACCAGTGGTCATATTCTCGATTGGTGATAAAATAATCCGCTTCCCAATCATTGCCGTCTAAATAAAAATTCATAAATAAAACTCCTTTATCTCTCCATTAATATATTCCTGATAACGCTTGTACAAACCGTGAGCTTGAATATAACATGAGTTCGGACTCATAAAGTGTGAAAACTCAAAGGTCATTGCTCTTGACAAACCGGCCTCTTCGGCTGCTTCAAGTTTACAGCGAAGTTTATCCCATTTTATCGGGAAAAAGTCAATCGGCATATCACGATCGAAACTTTCAGTATTTGTCCAGCAGTCAATACCGTATTTATCGCAAAGTTTCTTATTGATTTTAAGGAAAATCGGCAAAAGTTCAATCTCTACATGGCCATCTTGGAATGCAATAATATCAACTAATCCCTGAAGACTTTTCATAATTTTATCCCATTGAGCTTCATGGTCGGCAGGGTCAATAGTTTTGCCGAGTTTTTCCATATTTTCGTTGTAGGCTTTTGCGCCTTTGATTCCGGGAGAAATCAAAATAGGGAGGTTGCCTGACATATCTTTGAGGTGTCTTGCCATTTTGCGGTAACATTCGGTTGCATGGGTATCATCACCTGCAATTTCCTGCGACAAATACCACCCGGCAAAAGCAGGAGATTTACCGTATTTAGCCCAAATTTCATCATTGACTTCGGTCATAAGTTGGACTTCTGGTTCGACTTGATAATCGTCATGCCACCAGGGATTGCCTGAATCATAAGTTCCGCAGAAAAATTTCATACCGTATTTTTCCGCTAAATAAAGAAACATACCGATTAAATCAATTGATGGCTTAAAAGCAGATTTTTCCCGCTTCAAAACCTCACTCGGAAAAGTTATCTGTCGCTTCCAGCCGCAGCGAATCAAAACCACTGTATCAATTCCGATTGCCTTCATTGCCTGAAAATCTCTATCCCACTCTTCCAATCCCCAATTCTGATGTGGGATATCGTGACTGATTTCATCCAAAAAAGTTGCTGTAATTCTCATAATCTTAATCCTTTATCATTTATAATGTTTCATAAATTTTATCCATATTTGGTAAATATTGATAATCTGCATAGCAGGCTTCGACAATATCACTTAACGGCATTTCCGCCAAGGCGATACAATTATCGGCACAGCTGTAATACATTCTAACCTTGTCGCCCTCCAAGAGTGCATTGCAAGTAAAAACAATATTATCCGCACGACCGATTCGCTCGTAAGGCATTTCGGGGAAAAGCAAAGGGGCTTTAGTTCTTGCAAGAACTTTCCACGGCTCCTTGTAGTCCAAAATTGCCGCATGGAGGCGGTAAATCGACCCGCTGCAAGTAGTTGTAACTCCGTGATAAATTTCAAGCCAACCCTCTTTAATTCTAATTGGCGGTGCACCGGTTCCGACCTTCAAACCGTCCCAATGAGTTTCTCTCGGCATAAGTGATGCACGAGTTTTGCCCCAAAATACCAAGTCGGGCGAGAAAGATAATTCCATAGCGCAAGCAGAGTGTTCATCACCGGCAAAGGGACGATTGAAACAGCAATAAAGTCCATTAATTTTCTCTGGGAATAATGCCCCATTGCGGTTATTAACATGCGACATAAGTGAAACGTGTTCATAGTTCTCAAAGTCGCGAGTTTTAACAATCGCCAAACGAGTTCCGCGTGATTTATTATGGCTGTTATAGACAATAAAATAGTCTTCACCAATTTGAGTAATTCTGGGGTCATACATACCATGCTCAACCCAGCCGTCTCCGCATGCAGGCCAATTAATCGGCTTTGCATCAAATTTAAAATCGATTCCGTTTTTACTTCTGGCAATCCAAAAAATAATTCCGCCCTCACGGTGAAAAACATCGACGATCAAAATATATTCGTCTTTGAACTTCGCAGCACCGGGGTTCAAAATATAATATGCCGCACCATTCGGCACATCTTTAACTTCCAAAATCGGATTTTTTTCATAACGAGTAAATGCAAAATTTTTCATCTTTGATTCTCCATAATTATTTTTCATTATCAATTTCGTCCATGGCTTTTTTATCTGCCAATGAAACTGAACCTGAAACCATACCGTTATCGAGGTGGTTAATTACTCTTTTTTCCAAGTCTTTAAAGAGTTGAATCATATCTTTCGTACCGCCGATACCGAACCAGAACATTGACACAAATGCCATAATCCCCGGCACAACCAATTGAACGATAAAGAAATAGTGACTCCACCACTCAATTTCCCACGGCGAAATCAAGTTCCAGATCAACACAAAAAGAAAAATAATTCCAAATTGGTAGATAAACGAATATGCAAAAAACGCCCATGCAATAAACTTATCGCCTTTGGTGTATTCCGGGGTGATACTGATTAAGGTTTTAAAGATATTTTTCCCCTTGATCGGCTCAAAATTTTTGTTTTCTCCGTCCAAATTGTACTTGCCTCTATGGAGCATGCGATCCAAATTAAACGGAGTTTTGCAAGTTGCATAAGATACAACAACATAGAGAATCAAAGTAATTACCATGGTCATAAAATAGAACTCATAGGAATTAATCGGACACTTTTCAGGATTCATTGTCCATTCGATATAGGGGTGAAACGGCGAAGAGAGTTTGTACAGAATATCGCCGACAGTATCAACCATTTCCCGTCTTTGCAAATAGGGATAAATCACATCCGCCCAGTTGCGCTGAATTGCAATACTGCCGATAGAAAGCAACATCCCTGTAATCAAAGAAGTCCAAGCCCCCGCAGTCGTACCGAATCGACTGTAAAGTCCGAAAATCATCACAGGACCGCAACCGCCCATCCACATCATAGTGACAATTGTTACAAACAAATTAATGTAATCTAATTGAGCCATATACATTGAACCGACAAAGAAAATTATGCCGACCAGAATTGATACAAGCCGCAAAATTCTAATGTGATTTTCAGGACTGATCTCCTTTTTGCTTAATGGCACAATCACGTCTTGGGTAAAGGTCAATGCCGAACTGTAAATTCTTGTATCATCGGTTGAAATCATCGCCATTACCATAAGCAATATAAAAAGTCCTGCTATCCCTGTCGGAAGCAAATGACGCATAGTTCCTGCAATCATCTGTTGATAATACAATGTTTTGTATTGCTGAAAAGTCTTATTTGCCTGCCCCTCATGAGCAATTTTGTCAGTAACAAGTTGCCCCGGTTCAGGGGTTAAAAGTTGTTCTTTGATATTACCCAAATAAATTGTGTCCAAATTTTCCGCATCGCTTAAAGGCTTATCAACTCCGATATTATGCACCAAAGGCTCCTGATTTTGAACGATATTATCAAGTTGACCTTTCATATATGGTGACAAACTGAGATTGGGTTCTTCATTAATTTTTTCACAAATTGACTGACGGATAACTTTGGCAGTCGGGGCGTAATTTTTGTGATTAAGCATAATCAAAACCATTACCGACAGCAGAAACATCAGCATGATATTAATTGCATTTCGCCACGTTCCCAAAAGTCCGCCCATTTTCGCTTCATGTGGAGTTTTGGCAGCAGTGGTTGTCCCAGCTCCGATCCAGCTTGCATGGTGAAAAAAGGTTACAAAAAGTGTCATAACCAGGAAAAAGACATTAAAGTCATTTAAATCCTTAATATCAAAGGGATTCATGAAACTCTCACCTGCAACTCTATCGGTCAGAATCGGTACAATTTCGCTCGACCAGTTAAATTTGACAATGATAAAAACAACCAAAATCGCCATAATCGGATAAAGCAGCATACCCTGCAAGGCATCGGTAATAATAAGTGCCAGAGTTCCGCCCATATAGATAATGGAAATTGCCAGAACAAGGCAGATAAACATTACCAAAGCAAAGGTAGAAATTTCTACGCCCCAAAAACTTATCGCTCTCGGCAAATCAAGAAAATAGATAAAAAATCTCGCCGCCACCGCAGGCATAATGGCATTGGCAAGAATTTCGGACAAAGTTCTCAAACATGCGGCGAAAATTCGGAAACTTCTGCTGTAACGCATTTCCAGAAATTGCCCCAAACTCATCGCTTTGGTTTCTCGAAATCGATAGTAACAAAAACCAGTAAGTCCCATAACCATCCCCATTGGAAGCATTAAATTCTGCCAAAAGGAGAGAGCAAAACCGGTTTTGTAATAGACTTCAACCGAAGCAATAATCACAATAATACTTAAAGCATTGGCAATATCTCCGACGTTAATAATATAACGACCGCAAATTCTCCCTGCTGAAAGGAAATCCGCCACACTTCTAATATATTTTGTCGAATAAATCCCGATTGCAAAAACGAAAGCAACAGGAATAATTACAATCAACCAATCAATCCAACTCATTTTTTATCCCTTCATAATTTTAAGTATTTATCATGTTCAGCAAATTCTCTGCCGTCCGCAAGCTGAATTGTGACATTTTTCGGAATTTTCACTGAATAATTGCTATTATTAAAATCAAACTCAACTGCTCCTTGCACCAAAAACAATGCGCCTTTAAAATTAATTTTACTGTTCTTTAACGGCGTAATTCTAATTTTAGTTCCACCCGGTTCTAAAATTTTAAACCCGGCATAAAGTTGATACAAACCATAGTTTGCCATCGCCGTCCAGACATGACATTCACTTCGGGGAATTGGAGTACCTTCGGGAGTAACTGTACGGCCCGGAACAAGCATTTTTTTGCGGTCGGACATTATTTTTTCGGCAGTTGCCAAATCTCCACACTTGAATGCGGCATCAAAGACAAAATTCTGTCCGAAAAATGCAGGAGTTGTAATTTTATCCAATTTATAACAATTTTTCAACAACTCCCGATCATCACTTATTCCGCTCAAAATCGCCTCGGCATTGATTAAATAACTGTATGTATCAAAGTCAGTATTATCGGCATAAACTTTCTTCTCTTTGTCGTAAAAAATTTCACTCTCTTTTTTAAGTTGATTGTAAATATCTTCCGCCCAGAGAGCGTCGAATTTATTGCCGACAATTTCCGACATTTCCTGATAATATTTCAGAATTTCAGCGACAAAGAATGTTACATAAGCCGAACTCTGCTTGTCACTTTTCGGAGCCTCGCCCAACCAGAACCAGTCACGAGCGAAGTCAACCATATCCCAATACGGCAACTTACCGATTCCGCCCTCCGGACAGCGATGACGCATAAAAAATTCCAGAACTCGGCGAATTGCCCACAAGTTTTCCTCTAAAAGTGTAATGTCGCCTTTGTATTGATAGAGTTCATAAACCATTGCGGCATAGTGCAGCGACCAAATCGGCAGATAGAGGGGGCTTCTGCTCGGATAACTCCCGGCAGTAAGTCCGTTTTCTCTAATTGAGTGGCGATAGTGAATAATTGCCTGCTCGGCAAGCAAAGTATCTCCGCAATTCAACATCGCAATTCTTGCGGCAATTCGGCTGTCGGCAGGGTATTGCACTCTTTCATAGTAAGGACAATCCTCAAAAACATTGTGCGAACAAAGTTCCAATGCTCGATAGCCGATTTCATAAAGTCGGTTTAGTTCTAAATCGTTACTATCAAAAAATCCCTGTTTTTTGTAGGGATAAACTTCTCTTTCCACCTCGGCAAGCTGCAATTCACATGTTTCATAATAGGTCGTAATAACCACTCTCACAAATCGGAATGCACGATAATAAAAGGCTTTCCAAGTCCATTCTCCGCCCTTGCTTGATACATGATCATTCATCGGACCTGTCATCTCGTCATGGGGCAAATTTTTATCGAAATGGCGTTCTTCACCGACAAAAAAGTTCTCCGCATAGAAAAATTTCACATCGGCTTTACCTTTTAAAAATCGGAGCAGAATTCTTCCCGTAGTTTCATACTCCATATCGAGAGTAAAATCAATTTTTGAGCATGGAGAAATTGTTAATTTTTCGCCGTCAAGCATTTTTGACAATTCATTTTCGCTAATACCATGTACATCAAAAAATGACTTAAACTTCTCAATTTTTCTATCCATAAAAGGAATAATACGCTCCCGCAAACGATAATAAAGATTGGAATTTTTTACATTTTCTTCTCGAAAACCGATTTCTATTACCTGTGCAGGCGAAAATTCCGCACCGGCAAAACTTTCACCATTATGCCACTCTCCCGGTCCTGCGCATGGTACTCCGGGGCAACGGTAAAAGTTGATATAAGAGCAATTTGCCGCTTCCCAATTTTTATCAGTACCGATAAATTCACTTGACCCGTCTTCTCTTTTTAATGTTCCGTCCAAAATGAAACAGTCGCGCAAAGCCACTTTGCCCATCGGTGCGCCCCCTCGATAGAAGTCTGGGAAAGCTGATGCAAATCCGACAACTTCGGCAACAAGTTCATTTTTTTCGTTTTTCAAATAGGGCGTTAAATCCACTACATCATAAAAAGTCATCAAGTCATCACTTGCCGCAGGACCTTGTGCAACTTCGATATTGTTACAAAAAAGCCGATAATCCGTGTCGGCAGAAACCGCAACTGTAAGTTCACCTTTGCCTTGAAAAGTTCGGCGAAAAAGCATTGCTCTTCCTGCTTCACAATTTTGCATAACCCCATCTTCGGGAGCAATCCAAGAAGCAGTTCCATTAAAAAATTTCATTATTTATCCCCTCTGATTCTGAAAAATGTCCCGCCGATATACATGTCGCAAGGAGCAGGGAAAGGATAATCCGATCCAATAAAATATGAGTAATAATATCTTCCGTCAGGAAGCGGAGTTAAAGTTGTTTCAGCATTCCAGTTAAAAGGTTTAGTTCCGAAAGAATCGGTAATTTTTACTCTTTCGATGTTGAAATCAAATTCTCCTGAAAACCAAGTTTTGCCATCATCTTTGCTGAATGCCATAAAGTGTCCCGGCGCAACGAAAATTATTGTATCATCTTTCCCCTTCTGGACAAAAGGACGACCGCGAAAACCAAAAGGTGTTTCATAAATCGGCGAAAGCTGACACTTGCCCTGTTCGTCAAAGTAGAAACTGTTTGAAATTGCCTCATCTCCCGGCACAATCGCAAGTGTCCCGTCAGCATTTTTATTTATATAAACTTTTCGATAATTAATACCGTTATGTCTGGGGATATCCATACGATGAGTGCGCAACAAAACAATCAAACCGCCATTGCTTGTTTCACAGAAAGTCGGTTCATGAAAAGTTTGGTTATCATGCGCCCTGACAATTTCCAGCGGTTTACTCCAAGTTTTCCCGTCATCATCTGAATAAAACAGATGTGCCGCACCTTTGCCGTCATACGAAGCAAGATATAATCTCTTGCCGATATATCTAATATCATTAGGATAAAGGTCAATTCCGTCAACCACAATATTACTTCTTACTTTCAAAGTTTTGCCATAATCATCAGATTCGACAATTACGATACTTTTTTCGGGGAATTTTTTAAATTCTTCACCGGAAGAAGGAAGACACATTGCAAGCATTTTGCCGTCGGGTGCTGCGGTTGGTACAGGGATAAAAAAACTATGTGCTGATTGCATTTTTGCTTCCCAGATTTTCTCAAACTTTGTCGACCCCTTTTCGGCACGGACACAGATTCTTTTTATAGTGTATTTATCTGCTTGCAAGCGAAAGTTGTAGGATGGTTTTTCGCTCAAATCTCCAACAATCTGTTGAAAAACAACACAAACACCGCCGTCTTTATCCACAAAAACAGCAGGCCAAGCATTATGTCCGGGCTTTTCGGCAGCAGGTGATTCATAAACTTTAACCGTTTCGATGTCGTAAATTAGAGACTTATTATCTGAAGATACGACACATCCGCATAATGCAAAAGCCAATGCGGCACCGAAAATTGTTGTTTTATTAATTTTTTTCATAAGTTGTTCCTGTTGTTATATTTTCATTTTAGAAGTTCTATGAAAGTTATGAAAAAATTTTATTTCCATAGTTTTTATAGAACTCCTTATTGGTATTTTGGGTGCAGAGCGATAAAATTATCGCTCCACACACCACAAATTCTGAATTATAAATTTATTTATCCACTACTTTGTAGAGTTTGCCCTGACCGGGACGGAGCCACGGATCAACATAAGTTTTCGGGAAAAGCTGACCGGTATAGCTATTAAAGTGCTGCAAAGTTTTACCCTCGACCAAAGTCGGGGTGAAATGAGCAATATTTTCCAAACTCAAATTTACCACAAAAATCCAGACATCACCTTTATCATCTTTAAGTTCAGTTACAAGAAAAGAGCAATTTCCACGGTCACTGACAACAGATTTTACCAGTTTTCCGGGAAGAGCTTTGTGCATGGGATATTTTTTGAAAGCGGCTTTATCTTTCATAATCAAACTGTAATAAGCACCCTGAAATTTCAACTTTTCAAGCACCGGAGCAAGTTGTCTTACTCGGAAATTGAGTTCTCTCAAATTGTAATAAGTTGGAGTTTTATCGCCGAGGAAGTTAAAGGGGCCGCCTTGGAAATTCAAGTTTTGATGGCTGTTGGTAATAAAGTAACCGATACCTTTTGCTCCATACGCCAATGAGGTAAAGACTTGGAAATCCAAATCAGCCGCAGTCGGTTCAGGATAGTGGTCATGCTGTGAACTTAAAACCGTTACCCAGAAGTCCAATCCGTATTTAGATGTAATACGCTCAACTGTATCCAGATTTTCAAGGAAAGAAGCAAGTCTTTCAGCCGGCTTCAAGCGCAAATCTTTGTTGCAGTAGTTGTCATAGATAAAGGGTTGTGATTTTTTGTCCCCGGCAAAAAGTTTGCAAAAAGTTTCCACATATTCCTCATAATCAGTAAAACCATGCTGATTCGGTTGCGACCAACTGGGGAAAAAGTTAGTATAAATCGGAATTTTGGGAGCGGTAGTCTTCAAAGTCTTGTAAACTTTTGCGTAGTTATCATAAACTCTTTTGCTCGGTTCATCGGTTACTTGGAACGCATAAAAAGTCGGGTGATCCTTGTAAGTATTAACCATGTTAATTAAATTCTGCTCCATGTCAGCTTCGCCCGAATTATAAATGTATTTATCAATTCCGTTGTGGCGATAAATAATGGTTTTCATGCCGTATTTTTCGCACCAATCAAGTTCTTGCTGATCCCCATAAATAGTAATCATGGTCAAACCCATATCAACTTGATCTTTCACCATTTCTTCATCAATAAGCCAAAGCATGTTATGCCCGTAAATCGGAAAAAACGGCTGTTCCGCCATATTAACTTTTTTTGCCGAAAGAGTCGGAATCAAAGCAGTTAATGCTAAAAAAAGTGTAGTAATTTTTCTCATATTTTTTATCCGTAATTAGTATATTTTTCTGTCAAAGATGTAATTTTTTATTATTTTTTGAGGTTAATTTTTTCGATAGCAATTGAAAAGAAAGTTGTCGGAGAGGCGTTAAAAACGCCTCTCATCGACACTTAATATAAGTTATTTATTTTCAACAAGTTTCAAGTTTCGGAATTCGACAGAATTTTCGATTCCGACAAAAACGACATAGGGTTTTTCCGCCTTTGCGTCTCGTGCAGGTATTTCGAAAGAATATTCAATCCATTCGTCAGCCGGCTCGAAAGGTACCGCATTGATACTTTTGTGCTGATACTTTCCGTCGGCGAGTTTGGTACGCCATTCCACATAGACCATACCTTTGCCTGCATCGGCGGACTTAACTTCACACGAAAAAGTATAAGTCTTGTCCGCATCCATCTGCAAATCGCGTTGAACAAGCATACATGCTTTTTCTTCCGCTTTTACAAGTTTAAGAATTTTGCCGTTTTCAACTTCTTCATCTGCAAGAACTTCCAACTTGCTTTCAGGAGCAACTACCACCTGGAAATCAGCGGGATTTTTGCCATACATTTTAGCAAAATCAGCATTCTTAATCAAGTTAACTTCTTCTGCTGTAAGCAGTGCAGCAATTCCGCAAAAGATCATTACTATAAACTTTTTCATTTGTTAAATCCTAACTTTTGCTGATTAATCAAGACTCGGTTTGAAGTTTCTCTTGAAATTATCTTCGTTCTTCAATTCTGATTCTTTTTTGGTTTCAACGTGGTCAATCATCATAACATTGTATTGATCAGTGCCATGATTTGCTTTTCCAATATAAGATCCCATCATTGTTGCGGCATTTGTAATGGTAGCAACCATAGAATACCATAATTCAGTATCCATCATAACAATCATATCATTATTTTTGATACTGCCCATTTTTTTGCAGGGAGCATTAGCATCATTGTAAACACCCATGTGCTGATTATAAGCATACTCGTGAGCCTCAGCAGTTGTCGGGCGACCATTTTCATCCTGGGTCAATCTTGATGCAGATGGACAATCGCAAGCGATTTTTACAATATTTATTGCAGAACTCCCGGTATCGCCGGCATAGGGTCTCAAATATTCATACCAGTAACTGGTAATCCATGCTGGCAAGCAATAATCGTCATAATCATTTGCATAGAGATGGATGTACTGATTAACTGATTTTAAGTTGTTGACACATGAAATTGAACGAGCCTTTTCACGTGCTTTGTTGAGAGCGGGCAATAACATACCTGCCAAAATTGCGATGATTGCGATAACAACCAACAATTCGATTAAAGTGAAGTAAAGTGATTTTTTCATTTTTTTTGTCTCCTTCTTGTTAGACGTTTTTGTTAAACCATTAACGGGAATACCGTCCTCATTAATGTCATAAATGAAGAGTTCTCCAATTTATAACTCTCATTACTATTTTAATAGTACCCCATATACTATTAAACATTGTATTTTTCCTAAACACATTAATATTATATCATATTTTTTTCAAAATAACCTTGACAAAATTAGCAAAAAGGTGTACATTATACGCAAAATGGAGGAATTATGCAAAAAAAAGTATTTACTTATGCGCCAATAACAAAGGTTGATGATGTTTTGTTTAATATTCATCGCCACTTTGTTGTAGAAAATGTTATCGAGCATGACCACGATAACTGTATCGAAATTACAATTGTTTCCGAAGGAACTGCACTGCACCACTCCGACGGAAAAACAATCCATTTACAGAAAGGAGACTGCCTTGTAACCTTAATTGATGGTCGACACAGTATCGAAGAACCGAAAAACCTGGAACTTTTTACTATTTCCTGTACTACGGAACTTGATAAAATGATTGGTTTTAATTTGAACTTTCTGCACGGCATGCGAGATCTTTTTACTGGTCGGGGCGAAACGATTATTTTTCACCTGAATAGTGCCGAATTTACCGACATCTGGCGTGTGGTAAATCAAATGAATAAGCTCCAGTCAAACTCAAAAAGCGGAGAATTACGATCAAGTTTCGCTATTTTGCTTTGCCTTTTGGCACAGGCATACTCCCGAATCCTGATGACCGGCAAAAACCAATACCGCCTCGAAAAAACTCTTGATTATATCAATAACCACTACAATGAAGAGATCGAACTTGCCAAATTGGCAAAACTCTCCGCCCTGTCCGAAAGTCAATTAATCCGTACTTTCAAAAAAAATTACGGAATCACCCCGATTGGCTACCAATTAGAGTTGCGACTTACTGAATCTCAAAGACTTCTGCGAGAAACAACCATGTCCGTTTCAGAAATATCTTACCGACTGGGTTTTAGCGACAGTAACTATTTTTCGCACTTTTTCCGCCGCAAACTCGGCTCTTCCCCGGCTCAGTACCGCCGCGAAAACCAAAAGTAGTTTTTTAATGGGCGAGATACGCTTCGCTTCTCCTCCTCTAAATTGCATATCGAATACAAAAACACAACGTCAAAACAATCGGTCAAACGTCGCTTGCCATCTGGTGCAACTAATTTCAACTGGTTAGCAGTACTAACCAGTTCACTATTTTCTTTTTTGAGTTTATTTTTAAGATACTTCCAGTAGTTGCGGTTTTTAGTGTAATCAGATTGTCGATTTAAGTGTATCACAAATGCTTTCCTAAAATCCTGATAAATTACCAGCAAGTTGTTGCTGATTTTGGAATTAAAATCAAATGACTGCCTTAAAGTCGATGGTCGAAAAAGCGGTGTTCTCATACTCGGTTTGAGGAACGATTTTGACCTCCACCATCCTTCGCTAAAGCTACGGATGGCAAGCCAGTCTTGCACCAGTCTACGATTTGCTTTGCACAGAAATTTACAGCAATCTCTCCCGTGAGTTTGCGATGTCTATTGGAAAGGAATTTGCTTTTGCCGATATCTCAAGAAATAACTTTCAGGAGATGGCAGATGATTGCAAAATACGATTATCAGGAATTGCAGATTTGAGCTTTTAGGCTATCCTTTTATTTGTAATTTTTGATTATTTTATTTTTCCCCAGTTGTAATTTCCTTTTTTGCATGATATATTATTACGTTTGCGTTTCGAAGATTGGATAGGATTCTGTATTTACAAAGCAACAGATTATTTTGTCGGTCAACGAAATATATTGTAACAGATAACTACAATCGACGAGGGGTTCATTATGATAAAAAGAATTATTTTAGCTTCTTTTCTGACGGTATCTGCGATATCTTCAGTTTCTGCGGCTTATCAGTATAATGTCCAAGGGAATCAGGGGTGGCTGACATTTGACGGCGATACAACCGTTGCATTTGATTTAATTCTTGACAGTCAGCAAGATAAGGATAACGGACAGGATAATTATATTGATCGTGGTCAGGGCTTTGCCGATTACGGATGGTATAATCTGGATACCGGCGCCAGCGGCTCGTTCAATAACGGCATGAGTGCTTCGTTTACCGAAAATGACCGCATCGGCTTCTGGGTAAAGGATAATGTGGGCGATGTTTATGTTTCAACCAAGCCGGAGAACGATGCTGCGGCAAATATCATCTGGGGAAAATCCCGGGAAATTGACGGCGGCTTCAGCGTTTCCGGAGGAAATTTCGGTTCCAACGGGACACAGGAATATTATGTTTTCAAAGTGAACAATGCAAACTCCAGCGGGAAAACGCCGTCCGGACAGCCCTTGCCCGGAATTCTTGCTGTTCTCGCAGTCGGCGGAGCCGCTGTCGGAGCAAGTAAGTTATATCGTAGTAAAAAAAAATAGGATTGCGAAATGAAAAAGTTTTCTATGCTTTGTGCCGCCGCATTGAGTGTGGTGGCTCTTCCCGCTTCGGCGGCACTTCAGTACAGTTTACAGACCGGAACCGGGGAAGCCTACTTTTCGGTAGATTCCAAGCAAACGGTCTATATTGATGTGAAAAAAAATGATGGCTCCAATGTAGCGATCGGCGACTCCGTTATCAGCAATATCGGATGGTATAACTATAATGATGTTGCAAGTTACCGCGGCAATCAGGGAGGACGTCCGGGAGGAAATCATAATAACTGGCGTCCGGGCAGACCCGGCGGCAATACAACTTCTGCAGCCATGCCGGAACTGCATTATGGAGATATGAAAACCGGTCTGCTGGGTGAATTTTCTGCGGGGGATAAAATTGTTTTGTGGGTGGAAACAACATCTGCAAACGGGAAAAAAGAAACCTTTACCATGTATAGTCCGACAACTCAGGACAGTGATATCTGGATGCTGTCAAAATCCGGTGACAGTATTATTTTCAACTGGGGAGATTTCGGGGTCGATTACGGAAAAAAATCCCAGAATGCCATCAATCCGGCAGGGTTCCAGTTTACAATTTCCACTAATGCCCCTACTTCCGGTCAGCCTTTGCCGGGGATCATTGCAACACTGATAGTTGGCAGCGGCACAGTGTTTTATCTGAAGAAACGCAAAAAACTTTATGCTTCAAAGTAATCAAAATTGAATCTTCCGATGGTAAAGCAACATGAAAAATTTTGGGAAAAAGCGTATCACTCTTATTTCAGCTGCCCTGCTGATCCTTATTGCATGTATCGGCATGACAGTGTTTTTGCTTTTTTCCAATTACCGTAATGTTGTACTTTTCAAGCAAGCACAAAGCGACTTTCAGCGTGGGGATGAGACCTCTCTGACTGCTGCCGAAGCTCAACTTCTGCAGTTGATCCGCAATGACGATGATAACGAAACGGCTTACCTCATGCTGGCATCCATTGCCGGGCGACGGAAAGTTTATCCTGAGCAGGTTTATTACAGTTACATGGCACACAAATTAAATCCTTTGAGTGCCGAAAACAAAGCAAAATATATCAATAGTCTGCTTTTTGCCCGGGAATTTGAACGGCTGGAAAATTTTCTTTCCTATCAAAGTAATCTCTCTGATGATCTGAAACAAGTCCAGCTTTATGCTGCAGGCCGCAACGGGAACATCCAAAAATACAAAACACAGTTAAAACACAGCGAAGCAGATAAGAATATCGGGGCATTGGCGTTCCTGTTGTTTGCACAGGACGATTTGAGTATTCAGAAAAAACTTTCAGTGATTGAAAATGAGTTTCAGACTGGAGATCCATTTTTGCAGCAGGAACTGTTTGCTGCTCAGTCAGAACTTTATTTAAAATCCGGAAAGCTTGATGATTCAGAAAAGGCTTTATTGAAAGCGTATGCTCTCAATGAATTTGCTTTTGCTCCGGCATTAGGCAGATTTTACGCAAACTTCCGGACGTTCGGACAAGCTTTGGAAATTTTTGAAAAATATCTAAAAAAATATCACGATCAGGCGATTGCTGTACAGACGGCTGAAATATATTGTCTGCTCAAAAAAACGGAAAAGATAGCAGAACTCCGCAAAGATTATCAATCTGACTCCGGCTCCGGCGGCATGTTGTGCTGTTATTATTTTGATGCATTGACGGCATTGGCGAACGGGGATATGGCGGCACTGAAAGAACTCACGGTTCCTTTGCGGAAAAATATCAACACACCTGTTGCAGCATTTCTGTTTTTCTGTGCAGATGTTTCCGGAGATGATCCAGCAGCGGTTCTGGCAAGTTATCAAGAGCTTCATTCTCATCGGAATTATCTTGATCTGCAGAACCGTGCTGACAATATGGTTTCCGATTTTCTGCAGCGATCTCTGACTGCTCCGGCGGAAAAAACCGGGCAGTTTTTTGCTTTGGCAGAAACGCTTTACAAACGTAGACCGGATGTATTTACAGCGAAATTCATTCTTCTTTTTCAGAAACGGAGCAAATCTGTTGATGCGGTACTCCTGAATGATGCACTGAAACGATTCGGTAAAGATCCGGGGATTCTCAAGATAGCCATTGAACACTATTTCAATCACGATTTATCAAAGGTAAAAGAATTGATAACACGGTATCGGAATCTTTTCCCTGCCCGAAAAGGAGATATGCTGCGTTATGAAATTATTCTGGCATTGAAAGAAAAAGATTTTGACGGAGCCTCCCGGCTTTTTATGGAAAACTTTGCACCGGACATCAGAGCTGAGTATTGGCAATTTGCAAGCACCACTTTGCGTGAAAAAGATTTGCAGTTTTTAGGAAAAGATCCTCTGTATGCACCGTTCTGTCAAGCATTGCTCCTTTTGAAAAAAAATGACAATGATTCAGCATACCGTTTGCTGGAAGTTGCCGATGCTCAGGGGAATCAGGATTTACTGTTTTTTGCAGCAAAGACACTTGGGGAAAATGGAAAAGCTCAAGCTGCGCTGAAAAAATATTTAACATTTCCGGAAAATTCCCGTTATCGAATTGTTGTTCTGTTGAATATGGCGGAACTTCTTACTGAAACAGGAGATCTTGACCAGGCATTGATTCTATCAAATCGGGCATATACGCTGTCGCCGCAAATACCGGAAACCCAATTATGTTATGCGGACAAATTATATAAGAAAGGGCGATTGGGAGACATTCCGGACATTATCAAGAATTTTGCAACAAGTCCATACCGGAAAGAGATGGAAAGTTTGTGGATTTCCGGAATGGAGCAACGGATAAAAGATTGCAATATAAATACACAACGGGAAAAAATCCGGGAGTTGTGCCGTCAGTTGCTGGTCATTGCTCCCGATAACAATATCGCACAGGAATATTTGAAAAAACTTCATCAGATGCCGCAATGAATATGAATGATTTTTGCAAAAGTTTATTGAAGAAACATCCACTGGGAGTGCTGTATGCAGTGCTTCTCGGGGGTATTGCTTTTTTTGCGGCGGTTCCGATGTTTGTTCCCGGCATGTGGGCTGCGGCATTGGTTGACTTGGTAATGGCTGGGATATTGATCGCATTGATGCTGAAGAATTTTATTTACACCTGCCACCGTCCGGCTGTTTTTCCGGAAAAATGTACGGCTTGGGGGATGCTTCTTTGCGCCAATCTTCTTGCCCTGATTCCTGCCCATGATTTCCCCGGGAGTTTGAGTACCGCCTTTGCATTTACGCTTTTGATCTGTGCCTTTGTGTTGTATTTCAGCGGGCGATCGATGGCAGCATACAGTGCAATTCCCGCTGTATGGTGTTGTGTTTTTATGCCTTATCATGAAGAATTTATGTTGTTGCTGAGTTTTCCGTTGCGGTTAAGTGCCACGGTATTGAGTGCCGGAATATTGAAAATATGCGGGATCGGGGTTGTATATTCCGGGACGTCGCTGAGTCTTCCCGATGTTGAGATTGCCATTACAGATGCTTGCAGCGGGATCAATCAGCTGGATGCGTTTTTACTGATTGCGTTCATTGCGATACAGATGCTCCACAAAAAAATATTATGGAAAATTCTGCACTTCGCATTTATCATCCCTGCGATCATCATTGGGAATAGTCTCCGGATCGTGCTGACAGTTTTTTTGTATCATCTTTGGGGAGAAAAGGTTCTGCAGGGGAGTTGGCATATTGCATTAGGATACGTTCAGATTATTTTGGCATTTGCAATTTTTCTTGTGATTGGGAAGATTTTTTCTGAGTCTGATAGAAAACCGGCGGAGGAACAACAATGATAAAATACCTTTTTATTCTTGTCTCATTTTTCCCGCTGTTTTTCCATTTTCCCTACCTTTTTCAAGCGTGGTCCGGCTCCAGACTTGATCATTGGGATTGGATATTTTATCTGGCAAGTATTCCCGCCGCAGTTTGGGCGGCACGCAAAGAATCATTGGGGAAATGTGATTTTTATGCATTGATTCTGCTCATACCGGCATTGGTTCTGACCCTTCTGCCGTCGCTGCATCATATCAATGCACTCTCTGTTATTTCCGGGATCGGAGTGATATTTTCTGCCGTCTGGCTGTTGGGATCATGGCAGTTTTCATACAGGATTTTGCCTGCGGTATTTCTGCTTCTTCTTGGCACACCAAGTTCAAGTTATCAGCTTTCTCTTTTGCTGATGTGTCCGGTTTTCGTTGCATGGGGTATCAAATTTCTGTTTGCCATATTGTGTTTTGGATGGGTATGGTACACGAAACGTACGGGATATGTGATGAAACGCGGCACCCTTTGTTTTTCTGCAGCGGCAATATTGACGGGACTGCTTTTGCTGCATACCGGAGAATTATATTTTGAAGGGACGAGTTTCATTCCGGATTTTCCGTCGCACAGCGGCGATTACTGGGGACGGAACATTCAAGCGGATGAAAACACCAAACGTTTTTTTGCGACCAGCAAGGTAAAGCAATACCGTTACACGAAGAACGATAAAGACATTTCCGTTCTGGCGATACAATGCGGGAAGAATATTCACGAGATCCACCCTGCGAGTCATTGTCTGCGTACGAGCTTGTGGACTGTTCATTCTGAGACGATTTTACATTTACAGGAGCGGTTTGCTGTTACAGAAATTGATGCACAAAAGGGCAGCAGCCGGATTCTTGTGTGGGTCTGGTACAGCAGTGAAACACTTTCTACACCCGGTTTTCTCGGGTTCCGGCGACACTTTGATCCGGATGGGAATTACCACACCTTTCAGATTTCCATTCCGCACAATGGAGATATTGAAGATGGCAGAGCGGCGTTGAAAGAGTTTGTGCAGTCGTTAAGGAGCAGTAAAAAATGATGGAAAGATATGAGGAAATCATCAGATTACGTCAGGAGCTGAAACGTCCGGGGATATTACGTCACCACAATATTCAGCTGCGTATGGTGATTTGGCATTTAACGATCGGAGGATCGATTTGTTTCAAACGGATGATGGATGTCATTCTGTCGATTCTTGCCATCATGATCGGCTCACCGTTTTTCCTGATTACAGCGGTTCTGGTGAAAGTCACCAGTCCCGGTCCGATTATTTTCAGTCAAATCCGGGTTGGAAAATTCGGAAGACATTTCAGATTTTACAAATTCCGCAGTATGTATATTGATGCAGAAGCCCGCAAGGCAGAACTTATGAAACACAATGAATCCGGCGATGGTGTCATTTTCAAGATGAAACGTGATCCTCGGATCACCCCTGTCGGGCGTTTTATCCGGAAATTCAGTATTGACGAATTGCCGCAGCTGTTCAATGTGCTTCTTGGGGATATGAGTCTGGTTGGACCGCGGCCGCCGCTGCCGTCAGAAGTTAGGACCTACACTCTGGAAGAACGCAAGAGGCTGAATATTACGCCGGGAATCACTTGTCTCTGGCAGGTTTCCGGACGCAGTGAGCTGCCGTTTTCCCAGCAAATCGCTTTGGATAAAGAATACATTGCGAGTCAGAGTGCATGGAAAGATTTTCTGATTTTATTGAAAACGATTCCTGCGATTCTGACAGGGAAAGGAGCATGGTAACATGAAACATCTCCTGATCAATCCATATTCACAGGCACAGGAATGGTGTAAGGATTATTTCCCTGACCGCAGTTTGGGAATGATGCCGGTGGGTGGCCGCTGTGCGGCAGAATACTTTATTGATCTGGCTCTGAGCTGTCAGGCTGAATCTTTACTTTTGCTTGGCCCTACCTATAATGAACATCTGGCAGAACATCTTTATGAATACCAGTATGGTGAATTGCAGCTTGATTACCGCAAAGGCGGCGGGCATGATACCGTGCGGCACTTACTGGAAGTATATGCCACGGAGTGCGGCAATGACTGTCTGATCCTGCACGGGATGCTGATGCCCAAAGCTCATACATTGGAAGAATTACAGGCTTCTTTTGTACCATGCACGGATGAAGGTTCTGAAGACGGGATCTATTATTGGAAAGACGGTATTCTGCTGAAGAGCAATATAGAATTTTATCTGATTGATTCCCTTGCAAGTTACTTTGAGGTCAATTTTCAGATTCTGAATGATGATTTCTATAATCTGCCCGGATATTCTTCCAACAGCAATATTCATACCGGAACAAACGTGGTGATAAAAAACAATTGTGATCTTACCGGACCGCTGGTGTTGAATGATAATACATTTATAGAAAGCGACACCCGTATTTCCACAGCAATCATCGGGGAGCGTTCTCTGATCGACAAGGGGAGCTCAGTGGAACATTCCATTATTTTTGACCGGACGTATACAGCCGGGAATCTGGAGATCAAAGATAAAATCGTCACGCCGGGTCGGATCATTGACCCGTATACCGGCGGGGTATTGGAACGCAACAGTTTCAGCTATGCGTTTTCTCCTATTCAAAACCGCTCATCTTGGCTGCTGCGGCTTTGGGAACATTTTATTGCATTGATTCTTGCGGCAGCTGGTTTGATTCCTTATCTTCTGATTCTTCCATATTACCTGACGCATAAAAATTCTCATTGGTGCTGGAAACTTTCCATGGATCGCTATCCGGGCTACTGGAGTGTTTTACTCTTCCGGAAAGAACTTGTCAAAAGCCATCCGGCAAATGAACATTATGTGTTTCAGATGGGGGAAATTTACGGACTTCAAAATACACCGGAACAACGGCGTATTTATGATTATTATTATCACTATCACTGCTCATGTTTTCTGGTATTGCAGGTAGTTTTACGCAGTTTGGGCAAAAGAGGATTTGCAACTTATGTTGAACGAAAACATTTCTGAACAATTTACAGCTTCCGGCGATAAAGAAGCTGAAATGCTGCTGAAAAATGTGCTTTCTGAAATCGGAGAAACGCTTTCCGGTTCCGGACTTTGCGTTTGTTTAGGCGGCAGTTACGGCAGAGGCGACGGCGGAGTCAGGCAGGACAGGGAGAATGGAATTCTCTACAATGACCTTGATTTCTTTGTTTTTGCCCGGAAAAAGTGTGATAATGCAGAAGTATTGCTGAAAGAGATCGCCGGAAAATATGAAAAAGAGTTGAAAGTCGATGTGGATTTCAGCCGCATTATGAGCATAAAAGATATTAAAAACAATGCCGGACGGCTGATGATGCAGGAATTGAAACGGGGATATCGACTGGTCTGTGGGGAAGATCTTCTTGCGGAATATCTCACGGAATTTCCTGCAGAAGAAATTCCCTTTTCCGAAGCATGCCGTCTTTTGCTCAACCGTGGGATGGGACTGCTTCTGGCGGGAGAAAAAATGAGCAGGAACTCGGGTGATACGGATTTTATTCTGCGGAATATCAACAAAGCAATACTCGGGATGTGTGATGCACTCCTGATTGCTCAAAAAAATTATAAATGGAAGATGGGAGAACGTCTGACAGCCATCCGTTCGATGAACCTTCCGGAAGAGCTTAAACAATTATATTCGATGGCAGTAGAGTTTAAGAAATCTCCGCATCGGGAACCGGATCAGGATATGGAGCTCTTGTGGTCAGATGTGCGGGAGATGTTCAGAAAATGTATGAGAGAGATTTGCGGGGAACATTATACGGAACTGTATTTGTGTTGTAAAGAATCCGGGGAAACTTCTCTGAAAAATCTTATAAAATATTGCATCAGACTCCGGAGAATTCCGGCAGCTGATTGGAGAAAATTCACCATGCCGGCGGTTGCGACACTGCTGCCGGAACTGGATGGGGCATTAAAAAAAATGCCGGAAGAAGAGATTTGTAACAGTAAACTTTATCAGCAATGGCTGATTTTTAATTAAGAGGGAAGATATGGACAATTTGGATAATGAATTTAATGTTCAGGCGGAAACCAAACAGATGCAGAAATTGCAGATGTATCAGAAGTTGGTTATTTTTACTATTTTGAAATTCAAATGGAGTATCATTGCAGTTTTTCTGGCAACGGTTTTCTTCGGAATCTGCTGCCGTTATGTGCAGTTCAAGCGTTCGCATCACAAGTACGAGGGTGGTGTCACACTTTTCTATACGCCCCGTGCAAGTGAAGAAGTGAAACCGTTGAGTATTAATCATGTTCTCGGAGTGTTTTCCCGCCAGCAGATTTTTCATCAGCTGATTGAAGAAATGCATTTGACAGAAAACCAGAGAAGCGTTCTCAAGCGGTGTATTGAAGTAAAATTGCTGAAAGATCAGAATGACATGTTTGTTATTACCGGGATCGGGGATAGTGAAGAATATGTGAAACAGCTTGTGAATACGTTTGTAAATCTTGGGATCCGGAATTATGAAGAGTACCGGACTGCAGAATTACGGAACTTCCTGGAATCCCGCGAACGGCGTTTGATGGATTTGCAGGTATATCAGAAATCTTTGATCGAACGTCTCCATGAATTACACCGGAAATATGGCATTATCCACCCGAAGGAAGAGATGGAGAATGTAAAGAAAATTCAAGGAGAACAAAATGCTGCAATGGCGGAATTGAATGTAAAACTCGCAGATGCCCGCCACCGGTTCGCTGTTGCAGAAAAAGATTACAAATCCATCCCGGGAACGGTCATAAAACACCGGAACAGCCTGCGGGAATTTGTCCAGGATTTACGGAAAGCCTCTAAAGAATATGAGAAAGCGAAACTGATGTTTGCGGAACGCAACCCCCGTTTCGTGGAAGCACAATCTGCATACGAAGTGACCAGAAATGAGTTTGACTCATTTATGAAAAAAAATAAAATCACAGATTTTGATGAAAATATGCTGCTGGGAATTGAAGGGATCATCAATCGGTTCAGAGAAACTGAAGTCACGCTCAATCAACTGGAATTGAGCATGAAATCACTTCAGGCAGAGATCTCGCTTATTAAAGAAAAAGAGGTAAAACTTCAGCACATGATTCCGGAGCATGAATCAATCGAACAGCTGATGGCAACTACGAATAAAAATATCTCGCTTCTTGTGGAAGAATGCACCAGAGTACGGAGCAATATTGCCCATGTTCCCAATGACATTATTATCAATGAACGGGTAGTCAACACAAAAGCGTTTCCGATGTTTCCTATAAAAATCCTGGCACTCATCTTTATCGGCGGGGTGTTTGTCAGCGGTCTTTACACGACAGTTGTCGTAACGTATGATATTGTACAAGGGAGATTCAGCGGTATTGAAGAAGCTTCATTTCACAAAGATTTTTTCGATACTGTTGGTGTTATTCCTCATGAGAATGCCTCCTTCACTCCGGAACAGCGGCAAATCATCAATAATGAAATGTTTTACCGATTTATTTTGCGTTTGAAAAATATCCGTACACTTTTTTCTTGTTCTCTGGATGGTTCATTTTTAAGTTCCGTGATGTTCGACGAACAATTCACCAAAGCCAAACGCAATACGATCCTGATCCGGCTGATTGATGTAGCTGATGTGGAAAAAATCTGCGGCAATATGCAGAAAATCGGTAACTTTTATTACTCTGACAGCGGAAAAACCGGAGTGAATTACAGAGGGGAAGAAAAAGGAGAAGATGCTCACGCGATTGAATATTTCAGAGGATTTTCCGGCGGTGACGGTAAAGGTTACGGTTATGGTTACGGATTCGCCTTTTTCCCGGTACGCAACCTTTCGGTATTGGAGCCGGATGAGATCACAATGCTTTATGATATTGTCAACGAGTTGAAAAAACATTATCAGCTGATCCGTATTTCCCGGGAGAAACCTTTCGATGCTTCCTGTCTGCTGGTAAGACAGCTGCATGATATATGCGATGCCACATTGCTCTATGTCGGTAAGAAAAAGACTCCGCGCAGCGTTGTGCGGCGTGTTTTGAAACTGCATGATGAAGAACACAAGGTCTTTGCGATCCTGACCGGAGTTACTGACGTTGAAAAGGTTATTACAGGAGATTACATACGATGAAAAAATTGTTTTTGCCAGTTTTTATGTTATTGGGAATTTTTACTTTGACCGGATGCTACAACCGTTTTACCGGTAATTTTGACCAGTATCCGGACATCAACAATCTGCCGAGCGGGGTTGTAGATCAAGCGGGATTGACTGAGGAAGACAAACGCCGCCAATTGGAATTTCTGAAAAAACTCGATGAACAGAAAGAACCGGTTTACCGGATCAATGCGGGCGACAAGATCAGTATAAGGGTTTACAATCACCCCGATTTGATCATGGAGTCATTGGTAACTCCGGACGGTGCGATCGGGGTGATGTTTGCCGGTCAGGTACAGGTCGCCGGATTGACGTTGGAGGAGGCTTCGGAAAAAATCAAAAAAATCTATGCTCAATATATCAAAAATCCGGAACTCGGAGTTTTTGCCATTGATGTAAGAAGTCAGACCGCCACTATTGCCGGAGCGGTGAACAATCCGGGGATGTTCGTTATTTCCAACGGGATGCGTCTGGCTGATCTCTTTGCAAAAGCCGGAGGTTCGGCGGTCCGCGACTTTGACGATCAGATGCTGGATGCCGCGGATTATCAGAACAGTATCATTGTCCGGGACGGCAAAATTCTGCCGGTCAACTTTTCTCTTGCCATCGAAAAAGGCGACCGCTGGCACAATGTGAAACTGAAAAAAGGCGATTACATCTATATAGCGGTGCGTTCCGAAGCCATGTGCAGTATCATCGGCAGCATCAACCGGCCGCATAAGAGATTGTGGGATCAGAATCTGGGGATATTGGAACTCATCTCCTCCGGTCTCGGCTTAAAGGAACAGTATTGGCAATATGGGGTGATCATTCGCGGCGGTATGGAAAATCCGCGTTTTTACCGGGTCGATATCGACGGCATAATGCAGGGACGCTGTGCCAATGTCAGACTGCAGCCCGGCGATGTAGTTTATATACCGCATGACAATGTATCTGAATACAATGTCTTTGTCCGCAAACTGCTGCCGACTGCCCAATTCCTCGGAACATTTACCGGACCTGTATTCAATGTACTGTTTTAAGGGGAAAATATGAAATACCTGATTTTTCTCATCGCATTTATGGGCGTACTGCCGCTTGGGTATATACTTACCTTGAACCGTAAGTATATGCGCTGTGCTTTTCTGGCGGTATTGCTTCCGGTGATGGCATTCAATCAGGTATCCATCAACTTTTTCTCCCATGAAAACTATCGGGGGACTTCCAGAGGCATGGAAGTATCGCTGGTTTATCTGATCGCACTGGCAATGTTGATCGGCATGTGGATTCTCTACCGGAAAAAGCCGCTATTGCCGGATACCGGAAGTAAAATCTATTTGGTATATTTTCTTTTGTGCATACCCTCGCTGATAAATGCGGACAACGCACTTTTCAGCTGGTTTGAAATGTGGAAAATGATAATGATGTATATCGTTTTTCTCTGTACCTATTATTATTTATATTACACACGGGACTTCAATACCGTGATGATCGGCTTCGGGATCGTGGCAGCGGTCACTTTTCTAACTGTGGTATTCCAGCACGTCAAAGGTATTCATCAGGCAAACGGGCTTTTCCCGCACCAGAACAGTATGGGTATGTATATGTGTCTGATTGCCCCGGTCTTTTTTGCCTATTACTTCAACCGTAACAAAGGCTGGAAACGTTTTTTGTTTGCCGGATTCTTTCTGGCGGCATCGGCGGCGTGTATGCGTACTTATTCCCGTGGAGCAATGGTCGGTCTGCCTTTCGGCTGTGCGATCACGGCACTGCTTTCATTGCGTTATCAGTTTCACATGCGGAAAATCCAAATCCTGCTGCCGATATTTCTGGTATGCTTTTTCGGTGCATTACTGCTGCTGCCGAACATCATCAAACGTTTTGAAAAATGCCCCGAAAGAATCGCTGATGACACGCCAATATCTTGCGGCTTCCGCTTGGAATATGATGAAGGACAAACCCTTTGCCGGGGTCGGTTTGAATAACTGGGGCATAAAAATCAATCCGCCTTATCCCTATTGCGAATACCGCTACGAAAACAAACGCATTGCCAAAGATTTTAAGGAAGGTATCGTGGAAACAAGTTACCTTCTTGTGGGTGCAGAGTGCGGATTTCCGGCATTGGCGGCATTTCTGGCTTGGCTTGGATATTACTATGTTGCGGCGTGCAAACTGGTAAAAAAATTACGCAGAACAGAACTCTTTTACATTCCGGTCGGGATCGTCGGCGGCTTGTCTGCCGTATATCTGCAATCCACATTGGAATGGGTGATGAAACAGCAGGTGAATTTTATTCAGATGATGATGCTTTTTGCCGCATTGAGCATTCTTTTCAAATATTGTCAGAAATTTGCCTCCGGCGAAGTGGAGGTGTCCGCATGAATAAAATATTGAGCAGACTCTTTGTTTTGTTGATTTTTGTATTGACCGGATGTGAGCAAAAAGGTTATGCCGCAGAAGTCGAATATGAATTTCTCACGCCGCAAGTTTTGGTAATCAAAAATCCCAAGCCGTATATGCATACTTCGCACAATGTTGTCAAACAAGGTTTATGGCAGAAAGAAAATGCACTTTTACGCGATAAAAACGGCAATATTCTGCGGAAAGCAGATGTAACAACTTTTGCATATTTTATTTTTGAAAAACCATTGAAAGATGGGGAAACAGTCAGTATCGCCGGTACTGTTGCAAAGTATGATTCAGCTGTGCCAAGCAACATTTTCAAGCTCAATCAGGTCGGCAACGGTGTAAATCAAAAACAAAAATATGCTTACATGGGATCTTGGCTGGGGAACCTCGGAGCGTTGCCATTGAAACACCTTGCAGGAAAAGAGTTTGAAATCCGCCGTACACCGGACAAAAAAACCGTTTTTACCGGGACACTGAAACTCCGTAAAGATGATCCGAACTATCAAGGGACGATACCATTTACCGGAGAAGAGGTTCTGGAGTTGGATTATTCATTATTCACCACACCGGGGAAATATTACTTTTATGTGGAAAATATCGGACGGAGCATGGAGTTTGTTATTGATAGTTCTGCATTGAACGAAGCCTTTTATATCCACGTCCGGGGGCTTTATCATAAACGGTGCGGTATTGCCAAAACTCAACCTTTTACGGCTTGGGAAAGCCCGGCGTGCCATCAAACTGTGCAGTTGGGGCGTTTCCCCGG
>JAFTUS010000202.1 GCA_017466125.1 Lentisphaeria bacterium
CAAACTTCATTTGACTTATGACACACTATCTTACAATCGTCAATCGTATAAAAAAAGCAATATTTTTCAAAAAAAAGTAAAAAACGGCTTGAATAACGAAAAAACGGTGATATATTAAGAAATGTTGAAAGCGAAAAGCGCAACGAGTGGCAGGATAGCTCAGTCGGTAGAGCAGGGGACTGAAAATCCCCGTGTCCCCAGTTCGATTCTGGGTCCGGCCACCATTTTTTTTGCCTTTTTTCCAAAGGCAAAAAAACACGAAGCCGCAAGGTTTCACTTCGCTGCGCGAAGCGCAACTTCACTCAAAAGGCGCAGCCTTTTCTTCACATCTTCACTTTAATCGCCGTTTCGCCTTGCTTGTTAAGTCGCTCCTCGCAGTCGCTTGTGAAGACGTTTCGCTTGCTTGCTGCGGCGAAGCAAAGCGAAGACGGGTGAAGCTGCTCCCTTCCTCCTTCGCCAAGGCTACGGAGGACAAGCCGGGAGTAAGGATGTGTAAAAATTATAATAAATCCCCGCCAGTCAAACCGACTGGCTTTGTTGTTTTCTCCCCCAAGACTTACCCTCAAAAACAGCCCGGCGGAGTGTCCGGAAAGCTATCGTCCACACCAAAACAGTATAAAGTTGCTCACCTGCTCAGATTTTTCGGAAAGTACCTGTGTCACCCTCGATTTTTAACACAGGGCGTAACATGTTGCAAATCAACGATTGTTTATTACAATATTTTTGCCATTTTGTACCAAGCAGCAATCCACACCCGACGAGATGCGAACAGAAGTCTTTTTGTAATATTCATATTTATCAATAGGCGCATTTTATGTGCCATGGCACACTTGTGTCTCACTATGTGCGACAACATGGCACATAGTCACAGCATTTACCACAACATCCTGTGCTCAAATGACACTTTGCACGAAAATTGCTACTATATTTAGCGAGTTGCCTCGTTAGTAGGTACTGTGTTGTTTGACATGCTTCTTGGATATTGACCTTGCTGGTCGCAAGACTGGTCGGAATCGCGAATCGTCTATCTGGGCAAGGAGAAATGGAGTGCTGATTCCTATGAGAACAGATGAATAACCGATTTTTTTTCTCATTGGAAATCCCACTTCCAGTCTCCAATAACGGATTGACGATTAGTTTTATCCTATTAATGCGATTCACTGCATAGACTTTTTGTTTATGTGCTGATAGATGTTTTGTATATAGTACTCAATATCTTTTTCAGCTTCAAACGTGAAACAGCTATGACATTCGGTCATAGTGTCACGCAATAACCCAAGGAGGCTGACATGGCTAACTTACGCAGAGACCTACCTCCGCTACACCAAGATGCAATAAGTGCAATCAAACGTATAGCGAAGAAGATGGGTGACACGCAAGAAAGAGAGCTCATGAATGAAGCATCCAAAGCATTGCAGCGGGGAGATTATAGCATGGCAATAAGACTCTTAAAGTCATGTTGTGAATCTCTCAACATAACTCAAGGAGAGCGACGAGTATTGGAAGAATACATCAGATCGCTCAAGTCAAACAAAATGGTTTGGTTACAAGTTGTGGCGATAAAAGTATGGTCTTTCATACTCTTGCTCCTTGAGAAATATGGCATCGATATTGCAATTATTATTGGAAAGCGCATTTATGAGACTCTTTCGGTTTACGAGAAAAATTATGGATCCTCAAAAATACACACTTCGTCAACTTACAAACGATTTAGGTTTTGCTTCGGCTCAGGAACTGCAGGCTTTTGCAAAAAAAGCTCCATATCGTTATGGGCGGGTGTCTATTCCTAAAGGTAAACAGAATCAGGGAAAGGGTTTTCGAGTAATAAACCCACCTGATAAGGAATTAAAAAAAATACAACGTTTATTATTGGAAAAAGTATTGTACCATGTGGATACACTTGGCAATATGGGTGCTGGGCGTGGTTCTTCAACGGCTCAAATCATGGCGTTGCATACAGATAAAGATATGTTGCTTTGTTACGACATCAGTAATTTTTTTCCCAGTGTAAAAAAAAGTACAATAAAGAAATGTTTACGGGATAGAGGATTCTCTTGGGATGTTATCGATGTTATTGCAAATTTAACAACATTCAATAATCATCTACCGCAAGGTGGTCCTTGTAGCACTCAATTAGGTAAAATAATCCTTTCCTCTCCTGCCAAACACTTGCTGAGTCTGTTGGAAAATTATGGGACTGCTGTAGATGTTTCTTTTTGGGTCGATGACATTGTAATAAGCGGACCAAGGTCTTTGGAAAATTTGGAAAAATGCGGTAATGTATACAATATATTTTCTCGACATGGTTTTAATTTGAAACGTGAAAAAACAAAAATTCAGCCCAAATCAGATGAGCAAAACGCCTTGGGATTACGAGTCGATCGCGGTATTGTAGAGCCTGATAGTGATTTTATGTTTTCATATTCGACCGAAATTTCTCTTAATGGTCGCAATTCAAAAAGAGCCAGAGGAATGCGTAATTACATGGAATCAATTCATGTTAAATAATCTGCTAATATTACCACTGTTATACAAAAAACTCGGCACTAACCATCAGGCGTATCAGTGCCGAGCTTTTCTTTTTTCACTCCATCCCAAACAGTTTCCGCTGCTCGGTCCAATCCTCGGGAAAGCCTTTGCGGAGCTTGGAAAGAGTGAGTGTTGCGGGTTCTTTGCCGTTGAGGATGGCTTCGATAATGTCCGGGGCGAGGTTGACCAGACTTAATGCCCGGAAGAGGAAAGCGCGTTCCTGTTTGACTTTCTGTGCCAGTTCGGAAATGGTTGCCTCCTTGCCCGATTCCAGCATATCACGGTACTGAAAACCTTGTATAACCGCCTTTTGTAAGGGGGACATGGTTTCCGGATCAAGTTCTACGTGTTCCACCTCCGGCTGATGGATGACGGTTTTGCAGCCATCGTATTTCAGCCGGATAGGGATGGTCACTTTGATATTGCCGTTGACCAGTCTTTCAATTGTTTTTTCCATTTGCCTTCTCCGTTTCGGTTATGACCGCCTCCAAGCCGTCTGTTTTATATTCGATCTCCACCCGGTCGATGTGGACAGTGATTTTCTCCACCACTTCGTTGATGAATTTGTACCGCTCCACCGGAAACATCACATCCCACACATTGGTCAAATCATCAAACGCCTGCTGCACAGCTGGGAGTTTCAGGTATTTGCCGTGTTCATCCAGTTCGGCAGCCTGATGCATCACTCCGGCGATGACTTCCGGCTTGGCGAGCATGGAACCGATTTCCCGGAGCAGCAGATTTTCCAACTCTGCCGCCGGAACTCGCTTCAATGGGCAGATGGAGTTGATGCGTTTCATATCCTTTTCGCAGGCAAAATAACGGTAGCGTTTATCTTTTTTCTGGGTAAAGGTTTCCATCATCACCCCGCCGCAGCATCCGCACCGGATCAATCCCCGGAGCGGCGAAAACCGGATGTCTTTTTTGCCGCTGTGGGTAAGGTTGAACGCCAGCAGTTCCTGCGCTTTGTCCCAGGTCTTTTTGTCGATGATCGCCTCGTGTTCCCCCGGATAGGTTTTGTCATAATGCTTGGTCAAGCCCAGGTACAGCGGATTTTGCAGCACTTTGTAAATATACATCCCGGTAAACTCATCGCCGCCGTGGGGAATCCCTTTGCGGCTGACTTTGACCGGCGTTTTCAATCCGCACAAATCCAGAAATTTCGCCGTTTCCTTGCCTGAACCGAACCGCAGATAGGTTTCAAAAATCTTTTTAACGAGTTCCGCTTCTTCCGGAACAATGTGGAGTTTTTTCGTTTCCGGGTCGGAACGGTAACCGATGGGAACCGGTCCGCCGCAGTGCATTCCCCGCTTTTTTGCCGCCGAAACTTTATCTTTGATACGCTCGGTGATAACTTCCCGTTCATACTGGGCCAAAGTCATTAAAATATTGAGCATCATCCGCCCGGAACTGCTGGAAGTATTGATGTCCTGCGTAATGTGAAAATTGCTACACTTTGCCCTGCCGCAGCGGCATAACATTTCTGAAGATTGCCTTTGATCGTGAATCTCTGCTTAAAAAAGCTCATCTTTCCTCTGACGTCCGGGGATTTAATGAAGAACTTTCTCTTCTTATGGAGCAGGTGGAGGAGGGGGAAATATGAAGACATCAAAAAGATTATATCAGTTTTCCGCAACCGCGGTTCGGAATTCAGCATTATGTGAATTTTTACAACACACAAAGAATTCATTCCGCATACAATACAAGACTCCGGATGAAGTTTATTTTGGTATTTGCAATTCAGCAAATAAAGGTTATATCAGGACAGAGTCGTTTACACAGATCTTTAAAAGAAATTGTCCAGCCAAAGGGGCTGGCGCACTCCTTGCAAAATTGTTGTTTCCTGTGCAGATGTCAATTGTAAAAATTATCGCTTCCAAAACCTCTAAAAATTTTTACATTTTTGTTATAATTTCATGACCGATTGCGAAAAAACAATTACGGGCGCCTCTGCGCCCGGTTTATTATTACACTTATTAGAAATACGATAACAGTGCGGCTAAAAGAATGAGTCCGCCAATACCTTCTGCAAGTTCCATAACTTATCTCCTTATGTTAGTAGTTGACTTATGTTTTATTGTTCCTCTTGAACGTCATCACGATTCCAGGCTTTTTCCCAGCAATAGGAAACCGCAAAGGCAGTGCCGGTTGCAACCACAACAGGAACTACGATGGTCGCTCCGGCGGCAGCTGCCCCCGTTATTCCGAGAGCGGCAGCCCCAGTGGCGACTGCTGACCCGGAAAGTGCGCCTGCAACCGATGCAGCACCGCCAGCCAAAACGCCGCCCACTGTATCAATAGCCACATCTTTTGCCGCTGTTTCGATATCTTTCTTTCCATTTTTGACATCACTAATATTTGAAACAGTCGATATTCCACCAGCAATCACTCCCCCGGTGGCAGCTCCGTATACCGCTGATGTAGTTGCCATCTTGGCTATTGAATATTCTTTGACCTTTCCGCAACTTTTGGCCAGTGTTTTGGTCAGATCGGAAGAAATTCCGGTATCCTGCATCCGTTTATTGATACCATGCTTAGCGGCATAGGAATTGAAGGCTTCGGCTGTTTCTGTGGTGCCTTTCAGTGTCACGCTGTTATATTGACCACTTTTTACCTTGCGCACAGTTTCGGAAATACTGTTAGCAGTATCTTTATACTGAATTCTCTGAACAACCTTACCTTCCTTCACAACAGTCGCATCAACAGTTTTGGCATTAGGCGAAACTGTCATTTTCTCGTGAAGTCCGTTGGTGGGATTGAGGTTAGTCTGATCTCCCCCCATCACTTCAAGAATATGACCGTTGAGATTATTGCAATTACCAGCTCTCTTGATGGCACGACCTTTAACTGTGGCAAAATAACATTCTTGTGCAGCAACAGCTCCTTTTTTCACCAGTTCTTTGGTTTTGGATGTGAATTTCACAATGGAAGAACCAAGCTCCCGGGAGTCTGAGATATTTTCCGTAGCGGTGGTGGCTCCGGCGTGAAGGGGGATTGCCGCTCCGAAAGTGAAAGTAGCGAAACCAGTGACGACGAGAATGTTTTTGATGTTGGTGATCGTTTTCATAGCAATTATTCCTTTCTGTGTTTTATTGCTTTTTGTTTCTGAGTAATATAAGTTGTAAAGATTGCCGATTTCCGGACTGACTTTATAAATTTTTACATTTTTGTTATAATTTCATGACTGATTGCGAAAAAACAATTACGGGCGCAGAGGCGCCCGGTTTATCATTACACTCAGCAAAAATACGACAGCAAAGCAGCTAAAAGAATGAGTCCGCCAATACCTTCTGCAAGTTCCATAACTTAACTCCTTATGTTAGTGGTTGATTTATGGATAAAATCTCTTTTTTCTATTATATATAAAGCGTTAAAATCATAAATTTCCGAAACATTCGCTTTTTTTTCAATTTTTTATAATGTTATTTGGTGGAGCTGGCGGGAATTGCACCCGCTTCCGGTAAAGTTTTGACCTTCACCGTCGAGATCTTTTCAGCCCCTTGTTGGCAAACCGTTGAATTATTCAACAGTTTACCATATTCCTTCAATCGTCTGTTTACATCATGAATTTGCATCTGGTGATGCGACAAAACCGATTCCAGGTGTTTTATATGATGCTCGACACCTTGCTGCATTTTGCTCATTTCCCACGAACAATACCAAAGAGCAGTTATCGCCAAGGCTGCCATACAAAATAGCAATATTCCGACATTATTTTTCGGAATGAACGATGTTTTTGTTTCCACTGTTTTTTCTGCGGAGTGTGCCAGTCGGGAAGTTTCAGGAAGAGGGGTACAATTATATTCTTTTCTCCCGGCAATTTCCGGAGATATATTTTGCCTGTCAGCCTCAAACGACTCGTGCCGTTTTTGGGCAATAATCGCAATGGAGCGGTCATCGGTACCTCTGGGATCGTTGCCCCATTCCTTTCTTGTCAGATAGTCCATCAAATCTTGCCGGGATAATTGATTTTCGGCCAAATCACAGAAAAACAGGTCAAAAATCTTTCCTGGTGTCACAGTTGATAATTGAAACATCAGATGTTCCGGACCGTCAGATGTCGCTGAAATTCCATCTATCTTTTCGGCGGGAAACAGTTTTGCATGATACTCGTTTCTATCTTCTCCTCCTTGCCGCAGGAAATGGGTTTGATTGGAGAATTCCCCTTTATCCGGCAGAAAAACGGTTTCTGCAATGCCTGCGTTCCACAAAACCAGTGTGCCGTCTCCTACTTGAAAACATCCGACTTTTTCTTTTCCGGCAATGGCCAGGGCGACGGTGAAATCAAATTCCTTTTCCAAACAGTTATGTTTATCGGCAAGATCGAGCTTTACCTGCATAAGGGTGCGGAAAATAATCTTACAGAACTTGTCCCAAGACTCATCAGTCGCTTTCGGATTATCGAGGATATTGGCAAGAAATGGAGACAAAATGGCAATTTGTCTCTTGAAGGCTGTAATTGCTCCTTGGGCTCCGAAATGCGAAAGTTTTGCGCTGCCGCGGCCATCACAGACAATTACAGCAGGAAATCCATCCAGAAATACAGCGGAAGCATCCTGACAGGGAATGCCATACCGGATATGTCCGGAGCCGGGAACCGAGGCCGCAAACCCATTCCAGCGATTAGAATTCTGTTCTTTTGTCATAGTATAGATTTCCTCTTGTTACAGATTGTTCAGATCAGCCCAGGAACGGATGCTGCCAAACCAGACCTTATCCTGATCGGAAACGGCACTGGAAGAAACGCTCCGCAGAGAATCAGTGAGCCAGCGGAAAAATATCTTAAAATTCAGATACTGAAGTCTCACCGGACTTGAATTTGCGGGCAGTATCCGGCACATGGTGTTGTGATCTGCGGCGTTGCCGATCTCAATACCGATATACTGGATTTTTCCTTTTTCTCCGAGTTCCCGCATTTCTCTGGCCGCGACCTCCCAATCATCGTTTGGTCCTCCGTCGGTCATGAGAATAACCCACGGGCGATAACTGGAAATTCCATTCTTACGATAAAGTTCCCGGCGCTGCTGCAAATCTCTTTTGGCGACTTTCAGGGCCTCTCCCATGTGCGTCTGGCCGCTTGCAATGAGTGGAGCCGGAGTGCGTTCAACATCGGCAATGGGAGTGAAGGGCATCGCCACATTGACTTTGCTGTCAAAAGTGATCACTTCCAGCTCAACACTCATGTCAGCGGCTTCGTCATCTGCTGTTTCTCGGATGAATTGCCGCAGCCCGGCGTTGAGTTCATTGATCGGGGCACCGCCCATACTTCCCGAGGTGTCGAGAAGCATGACCACCGGACAGCGGGGAGCAGGATTCATCATATCGAGCGAAACATCATCATAGCGTCTGTTATTCATGGCAAAATCCTTTCTGTTTATTTATTGTTCATCTGCCGTTAAATATCTTATTGGTGGAGCTGACGGGTATCGAACCCGCGACTTGAGAAGGGCACATCGGCTTTAATCTCAAGTGCAACCTTGCGCAGCCCCGTATTTTCTATTCTCATATAAGTTTCTTAAATTCTGTTCTTCCGGGGTGATTTGAATTTTTTTCAAAAAAAGTCATTATTTGCGGAGTTACGTTTATCAATGCTGGGTTTTGCAACCTGCGGCTGCAGATTGCATCTGTCGGCATCCCGTTTCATTTCAAACAGGAGTTTTCGCAGTTCCAGTTCCATTTGATCCAAAGTTACTCTTTGCGCGGGGGTGCTGTATCCTTCTTCCTTGCGGAAAGTTGAAATAAATGCACCTTTGAGAGAACCGGTCAAATAACTCCAGAGATTAAACCAGCCGCCTTGCGGCAATCTGCACCCGCTGCCTTTTCCGAGTGGGCATCTGCCGTTGAGCAAATTTTCATCGGGATTTCCACAGGCTGTTTTCCCGAAAGGGTCATAGTAACTGTATGGATGCAGACCGCACATCAGGATCTGGAATACGATCATCGTTGCTCCGAATTCCACGTGATGTATATTGCGTTTGCAATTCAGCAAGCTTTTATTTTTTAGCAGCTCCGGAGCTACGTGAGATGCAAAATAGGTCTTTGAAATGTTGACTCTGCCATTTGTGGATGGAATTTGAAAACTGTCACAATCGATGAAGGATATCTGTCTGTTTTCATCAACCAGAAAGTTCGACGGATTGAAATCATTGACCAGTACATTGTTAGCAGAAAGCACTTTTGTTTTTTCAATAAAATCAAGAGCGACTTTTGCCAAATCAGAACGATCCCACTGCGGAAAATGTTTTTTTATACTTGATACTCCACAGAGTGCACGCAGAGAAACGCCATTACACTTGCGCATAGCAAATCCAATGAGTTGACGTTGTGCGTCGAATACTGGTAGCAAGGGCCATGCCAGAAATTTATAAGGGGAATTTCGGTTGAGGTTGGAAAAATCGGAAAATCTGCTCATATCCAGAAGCCGTTGACGGATTTCCTGCATTTTGTTCGGGTTTTTAAGAGTTTTATCCTTGTAGACCTTAATGAGGATATCGGGATTTTTGGAATAGGAATAAACGATCCCTTCTCCGCCGCAGGCTTTTGCATCCTCGCCGTTGAGTTGATATGCGTTTCCACTCATATCATATACTGTTATTGTTTTGCTGGCGCAGTCATCGTTATTTGCTGCGGCAAGCCAATTATTCTCCGGGGGAATGTTTTGGCTTGACCAGCAGAAGGAAGAACTGCTGTCGGATGAAAGTGTTTGTACTTGATTTTTACCGTTTCCGAAAATTTTGTCCCAAAAGCTCATATTGAAATCTCCATGTTATATTTGTTTTACAGTAATAATAAGCTCCTGATAAATTATTTTTACGGACCTTTTTCAAAAAAACATGAAAAATTTCACAATTCACTGAATGAAGATAGACGAGAAGAAGTCGCAGCGAAAAGGCATTTCTGCCAATTGAAGAGCTCCCCTTTGAGAAAGTATTCCCAAAGGGGAAGGGCGGAGTCAGAATAAATTTGGGACAGACGTCCGGGAAACCGAAATAATCAGATTTATCTTCGGAAATACGATCTTGTCACTCAGGACCATCCCGGGCGCAACGCGCTTTTGCTCTTTTAACCAGGCATACTGTTCCTCGTAATCACGATAGCGATCATTCGACAGGATGATTGCCTTGGGATTCTGATCCGCTTCGATCAAGAGAATGTCATCGGCTCTGCTGCCCGCAGGAACCTGACGGAAATTGTCCGGAAATGTTTTAAGCAATTTCTTATAGCGTGCACAATCCTCCGGAGAGTGATTGAGATGCCGGTGAAGAGTAGATGCATCAAAGTAGACGATAAATTTTTTGCCGGAATTCCGCAAATATTCCGTTACATTAAGTATATGCTGTAAGGATATGCCGCTTCTGATCTCATCCCAGTAAAGCATATTTGTTCCATCCAGCAAAAACATATCTTCTGATGCAGAGGACATCTTTACGGCTTCTCCGACAATGACTTCGGCTGCGGATACTTCATATTCCTGAGAAACAATACGGCCGATTTCCCGGAAAGCATCCGGCAGTTTTCCGCAGTCAGGATCAACAATATTTCCACAGGAAAAACTGTTCAGAACATCGTAATCGGGATCATTACCGAGAGCGATAGCCCGACAAATCAGACGGCCGGAGGAGAGCCTGGAACGGATTTCTGCGGCGGCATTTTGAAAAGGGTCGCTTGATTTGCCGTCAGAGAGTACGATAAGCTGCGGAATTACTGAATTGATTCCTTTTTGCCGATAGCGGGCAAGCTGCTGGTCGATTTCGTCAAGAGCCAGAGTCAGAGAGGCGCCGAGCGGAGTATCTCCTTTGGGACGGATCGCAGTGTTGAGAAGTGTCGAACCGGCAATAGGGGTAAAGGATTCCATGACACCGAAGTTCTCTCCCATACGGATCGTTTCAATATCGATTTGAGCTTCCTGAAAAACTTCCTCTCCGACGGAGCGATAAAATGCGATCAGAGCATTTTTGAGATCAACGAGGCCCTGTCCCCACATACTGTGAGAAGTATCAAGCACCAGCACGACAGGGCAGTGGGGAACAATGAGAGAGAGTTCGTTGCTAACGATGGGGGCGGAAACTTCATCTTGCCAATAATTCATAATTCAGTTCCTTTTTAGTTCGTTTTCAGTAGACTTATTGGTTTCTGTATACTTAATTTTTTCAGCGATATTTCCGGCAGGGTCAAAAAATTTTTATCTTTTTTAAGACTTCAATCTTTGTGCCGTAAAAGTAATTTAAACAAACTTTGCATTCAGTCTTATTTTCTTCAAGGTGCCTTCTGCGTCCTTTATTATGGTGCGTCTTATATGCCGTTTCATCACAAAGAATAACAGAGGGGATAATATTTCTTGCAACGTGTTCGAGACAGCTCTCGACGACAGCTTCGATGAGTGCGAGTAAAACTTTTTGGGTAGTAGCATCTTCAATCGTTTCGGCGTATTTCAGCAAGAGAGTTTTGCTGAAATATGTAGCATGAGACTGTTTCTGTATGGTAGATGCCGCCCCCTTGTTGGTATATTTGACGCTGACGAAGGAAAGGGTGTTTTCGCTGTCTGCAAAACGGCGAAGTTCAGACGGATAAAGATCTGCGTACAACTCAGGAAGGATCCTGGAAATATCGGCTCCACAAATAAAAACGTCGTTTTTGTCAGCGACAAGGAAGGACACATTATCAATGCTTTTGTGGATATACTTGTTGTACTCGGAATCATCAATAATAGCGAATGCGGCAGTGTTGTTTTGGGTATTCATAATTTTAACTCCTATTTTTATAATTTAATTACAACTGCTTGCGAATCTTCTGTAAAAAACGAAAATGTTATTGAGAAATTATCTTCTTTAGCTCCTTTATTTTAAGATTATGTTTACTTCAGGGGGGATGTCTGCTCTTGCGTGGAAACTCTATAATTTTCAAACAGCCCGGAGTGAGTCTGCCTCATTCGACATTTCTCTTACTTCTGATATTGATAAGTTGCAATAATTACCAATTTCCGGACAACTTCTGTATTTTTTTACATTTTTTCAGAAAAATCCCGTGATTTATTGAAAAAGGCTGATTTTTGACAATCGTTCAGGTGACAGATGCAGATTTTCTTACCCTTAATGTTTAAACGTGAATACTATTCGTTTAAAAATTTCTGAAATAAGAATGATACCAAACATATCTGCAACTTGGGTATGTGCTGCTTTTTGAATAGCAGATATTCGTTCTGGCGCAATCGTACTCTCTAAATATTGCTCTCTGTAAATCAAAGACTCGCAAGGTTTTAACATTAAGTTTGGTAATTATAACACCCGCGTGTGTATTCATTGTTACCTAAAAATAAGAGAATATTTGATTTTTTATTGATTGCAGAATATATTAAACCTCCATAACAAGAGGTAACATTATGACTTTTTTTGTTGATAACAATTCAAAATGGCTCGGTAAAAATTGCGGTCTTGGAGATTATTCCGAACAGACACTTCCCGCCCCATGGTACAAAACGGATTTCGAACTTCCCGGAGGGATTTCGTGTCAATGCGCGATTTGCGGTCTCGGATTTTATGAGCTTTACTGCAACGGTAAAAAAGTAGGTTCCCGCTTGCTCGATCCTGTTGTAAGCTGCTATGATAAGCATGTCTATTATACCGTGTATGATCTCTCCGGGTTCGTTCAGTTCGGGATCAATACTATAGGAGTTGTTCTTGGAAACGGCTGGTACAACAGTACTCCGGATGATATTTGGAATTTTCAAAAAGCTCCGTGGCGTGATTATCCGAAATTCAGGCTCGAAATCCGCAACTCCACCTCCGGCGAACTGCTGCTGGGAAGTACAGAAAAATGGCTGACCACCACAGGTCCCATTGTATTTGATGCTTTGCGCAATGGAGAATTTTATGATGCGCGGTTGGAACTGCCGGTCAATTGGAGTTGTCCCTCCTGCAAAACAGATGAATGGCAGAAGGCAGAATTGACTCAACCGCCGGGCGGAATTCCGGTTCAATGTTCCGCTCCTCCTATTTCGCTTCTTGAAACGATACAATGTTCACCCTGTTCACTTTTTGGCGTATATGATGCCGGCGAATCGATGGCTGGTCATTGCCGCATAAAAGTTCAAGGTAAATGCGGAGATAAAGTGCAAATTCGCTACTCAGACCGGCTTGATTGTGATGGGAAACTTGATTGTCAGGATCATTCCCGCTTTGTGTTTTCCGGTGTAGTTCAACAGGATGAATATACCTTGAAGGGGGGCGGCATCGAACTTTGGGAACCCCGTTTTGTCTATCACGGCTTCCGTTATATTTCAGTGCTTCCTTTGCAGGGAGAACCGGAAATATTGAACGTCGAAGCCCGCAAAGTCGGCACTGTTATGCAAGCTCACGGAAACTTTACCTCATCATCAACAGTATTGAACAAACTTTCGCAATGCTTTGTCCGCTCATTTCGAGCCTGCTTTGTCGGTATGCCGAGCGACAATCCGCACCGGGAAAAAAATGGCTGGACTGGTGATGCCCATTTGGCGTCTGACAGCGGGATGTATCATTTTGACGGAAGTCGCATCTATGATAATTTTCTTGAAATGATACGGGACTTTCAGCGTCCAAGCGGTCAAATCCCGGGCATTCTTCCCTGTGCCAGTTGGGGATATAATTGGGGAAATGGACCGGCTTGGGATCTTGCTCTTTTTGAAATCCCTTGGCAAATCTATTGTCATTTCGGAGAAAAAACAGAACTTGAACGTTGTTATTCCGCCATGAAAAAATATTGTGATTATGTACAACTTATGCTTTCTGAAAATCGGGTTTCCTGGGGGATCGGCGATCATCTCCCCGAATGTCCTACTGTTTCTGCGGAATATTGTTCCACTGCCTGCTACCAACGCATTTTGATTATTATGAAAAAAACCGCCATGTTATTGGAGGATTTTGAACAGGCAAAGCGTATTCAGAAACTCCTCAGTGAACAGTATGACGCATTTCAAAAACACTATTCCAAAGGTGATGGTCTCTATGCCAACAGCGAACCGACCGCTTTAGCTTTGGCCGCTGCATTTGATTTAAGTTCTGCCCCAACCAAGACGGCAGCTGCCCTTAATCGTGTCATGCTGGAGAATGATTGCAGAGCTAAATTCGGAGTATTGGGGGCGAAATATGTCCTCCGGGTTCTCTTTGAATATGGTTATTCCGATACCGCATATGAGATTTTGACCCAGGAACAATATCCGGGATGGGGATATTGGATCAAACAGGGGGCAACAACGTTATGGGAAAGATGGCATGGTGGCGGGTCTAAAAATCACGTTATGTTCGGAGATATTTCGGCAGCAATGTTCCGCTATCTTGCCGGGTTCCGGCATGATGAAAATTTTGCCGGAAGCAGAAAGTTATTGCTTCAGCCATGTTTCCCACAAAAACTTGCTGAAGTTGATTGCAATTATTGCAATTATCAAATCCATTGGAAACGCCGGGATGATGTGATCCAGTTTCGCTGCACCGTTCCGGAAGATGGGAATGCCTGTCTGAAACTGAATGGAGAAGAGTATCAATTAGAGTCCGGTCAATATCAGTTTTCGATCGGGGGAGGTACTTCAGATGCAAACTGAAAATTCTTTTGCTTGGGCTTCTGGTCGACTTAATCCGGAATGTTCATTGCCATTCTATGAACAATTAGCTGAATTTATCCGAAAAAAGATAGATGCCGGAGAACTTCAGGTGGGCGAACAATTGCCATCATCACGGAAATTACAACAATATTTCCATTTGAGTTCCAATTCAGTCAACAATGCGATCCGTTTACTGGTAAGAGATGGTTATCTTGTCCGTCATCCCCGTTTGGGTACTTTTGTGATGGGGAAACTTGATACCGAAAATGGTCAAAAAAGTCAGTTGCCGCCGTTATTGAGTATTATTACCGGTACGCCTCCGTTGAAAAAACCTTTGCCGTTTCATGCTATGATCTATAATGGTTGTCACCGGATCTTCACTCCGCGTAATTGGCGTGTAAAATGGAGTTTCCCGCATGAAGGCGAAGGAATGTATTATCTTTGCCAGAAGGTTATCTCTGAAGATCAGCCTCAAGCTGTTCTTCTTGCCGGATTTACCTATACAAAATCAATTACCTCCGTATTCAACAAGGCGGGAATCCCTGTTGTAACAATCGGAATGCCGGAAGACCGACAAAACGTTTCTTATGTTGATAATGATCATCGTACCGGCATGAGAGAAGTTGTAAAAAAACTACTGTTTGCCGGTCATCGCAATATTCTTCTGCTTGATTGCAATTCAGGAAATTACAGTGCCTGTCAGGAGAGACGACGCGGGTATATCGATGCATATACGTCACAGAAACTTGTTCCCGATGCCCGGTTGCTTGTGCAGTTGAGCAATAATACCGAGTCGCCAGCCGAATTTTTACAGGAAATGAAACTGCTGAACCGTTATCCGGTCACCTATTCCGCAGTCATCGTTTATAGCCTGAACTTACAGCGGTTTATGATGCAATATTTAAAAACACGCAAAAAATCGATTCCGGAAGATGTTGCCTTTTTCGCCTACGGTGTGGAAAAAAACGATTATTCCGTTGACTGTGCCAATTGGGATATTAAAGAACTTGTCATTCAAGCGGCTCAAATGCTTCTGACTTTTTCACCAAAAGTTGAAAAGAAAATATTTCCTGTCATCTTGCATGATGGCAAAAGTATACTCAATCCAAAAAAACAGGAGGATAAATGAAAAAAATCATCACATTACTGCTGACTACAGTGGTACTTTTTTCGCTTTCAGGCACTGACTTTGCAGCCATCGGTACGTGGAGAGTGAAACTTTCTGACCGGCCAGGCGTTTTTTCCCTGACAGACTCTTCCGGGCGATCCGTGGAGGTGCGTTTCGCTTTGGCTCTGCCGCCGTGGAACTATTGTGCGTCATCTTCGCTGCGCAATGCCTCCGTCAAAAAAACGGATGCTCAAACAATTACTGTACAGGGAGATATTGCAACTCCAAAAGGAGACTGCCATTTGAATTATTCCTTGAGTGTTCAGGAAGAGGGGCTGCAGATCAATTGGCAAGCCGATATGACAAATGAAGTGAAATTTGTTATGAAACCGGCAATGCAGTTCATCTTAAAGGGATTTGACAGTAAAGATTCTTTTTATGTCGTTAATTCAGTATTGCCGGATAGTACTGCGAACGTTTGGAAATGGGGAAAATCGTGGGAGTGTGCCGCTGCCGGAATAGGTATGTTGACGCAAAAAGACTGTTCCATCAATTACCTGAAAAATAAAGATAGCCGGGAACTGCGTCTCATTCCGATTCATAAAGATAAACAAAGTCAAATGAGCTGCAAATTGATCTTGGGTAAAGTTCAAACCTCATACAAAGAGTTGCGTATCGAAGGAAAGTGTACCAGAGCAAGAGCACTCTTTGCTCCCGGCGAAAAGATGACCTTTACATTTCAGGCTTTTGAAAAAAAATCACCCTTCAATGGTCAAAAGATTTTTTGGCAGTGGAAACGTTTTGGCGATGATTTAAAAGTGGCACAAGGCAAAGAACCTTATATTGCCGGAAAAACGCTGCAGGTAACGACGTCACTCGATCGCCCCGGTTTTATCTGGTTGCAAATCCGTCTTGTCACAGGAAGCGGAATCGTTTTGAATAACGGCAGGGGAGAAATCGTTTACAATGCCGGAGCGGGTGTCAATATTACAGAATTGAAAGGAGCTGAGCCTCCGGCAGACCTTGTTCAATTCCGTCAAAAAATGATGGATCGCTTGAAAGCAGTTCCGGTGAAATCAGAAATAGTACCTGCTGGAGTTGTCAATGGTGTTAAAATTTTCAAGGTCAAGGTTTCTGCTCCCGGCAACAGGTCCGTTACCGGTTATCTCTCTATCCCGCAAAGCGGAGGTCCATTCCCGGCACAAGTGAACTTCTTTGGATACAGTACGAGCAGTATTCAGCGTCCTCCGGCAAAACCGCCCGTAAATCGGATTGATTTCTGGATCAATGCCCATGGATACGAATTGGAGCAGCCCGAAAGCTATTACAAAGATTTTTACAAAAAGATCTGTACTGATCCAAGAGGTTATGCGTGGAATGAAAAGGAAAATATTTCTCCGGATACCACCTATTTCAATGGAATGGCTTTGCGTGCTGCAAGGGCTGCACAATTTCTGACAACTTTGCCGGAGTGGAACAAAAAAGAACTTTGTTCCGCAGGTGGAAGTCAGGGAGGATTACAGGCATTATGGTGCGCATGGCTTGCTCCGGAAGCTGTCACAAGAGTTGCTGTCGAAAAACCGTGGTGCTGTTTTTTGGAAGGTCCTCGCCGGGGATTTTATTCAGCGGGACTTACCTTGAAACCATTGCCCGGTGTACTGTATTTTGATCCGACAAATTTTGTATCACAAATCAGTTGTCCTATCAATATTTATTACGCCGGTTTGGGAGATTACATGTGCCCCCCCTCCGGACTGGCTGTACTTTTCAACCGGTTAAACAAAGGTCAAATCACCTTCTATCAAGGCGGGACGCATGGAGGAGCGCCCAGAAATTCACAAAATTTCACCCTGAAAAAATAAATAAATAAAGAAAGGTTCACAAAATGAAAAAACACTTCACTCTCATTGAACTGTTGGTCGTGATCGCCATCATCGCCATTCTCGCCGCCATGCTGCTGCCTGCCTTGAATAAAGCAAGAGATAAAGCAAGAGACATTTCCTGTGCTTCAAATCTGAAACAAATCGGCAACATGTTGATTATGTATCTCAATGATAATGAGGATATCGGCCCTAATATTCAGCTGACTTACAACGGCTCCAACGGCGATAATTGGCGCAAACAACTTGCAAATGCACAACCCGGCTGGAATACTGATCCGATTTGGTTTTGTCCCACCGGGAAATCACAGTGTCGTGTCGACTTGCACAACATGCTTTATGGTGCCAATACTTATCTTCGAGCGAAAAAAACAACTAAAATCAAAAATGCTTCAAGTTTGATATCCGTTTTTGATTTGAATCCCGATTCCAATGCCGGCGGTTTGGGATATCACGCTACTTACGGTGATGAAACAGAAGCCAATTTATTAAAACTTATCCCGATGCGGCATTTTTCACAAAGTGGATTTAACGCCCTGTTGCTTGACGGGCATGTGGAAGCTTTCAAATGGATTTTACGGGACATCCGTGCGGGGTTCAATCCTGACAAAACATATTAATTTTGAGGCCGCTTGAATGAAACATACCCTTTTTGTGCTTTTTTTAGGAACTTTTTGCGCTTTTTCCGGAGAGTATCTGGCAAATCTGCATGAGATTTTTCGCTATCCATCTCCCTGGGGGATTGCCCCCGGTCTTGCCGATGGCGGTACTCAACTGGAGCGATGCCGCAAAACGGAACAATTGCTGGATTTTGCGGGAGGGCTTGCCGATGAGTTTGCCCGTGCCGCAGAATTGCAAAGGAGTGCTGAATTCCTGTTCCCAGGTAAATTTCTATCGGAATTTACAGAACTCTACAGTGATTTGAATACAATGAGAAAAAAAATCAATTGGCAGCAATTTGAAAACTGGGAGAGCTCCTTAAAAGAGATACAAAACAAGCGTTTACACCTGGAAACGGAACTGAATCGTATTTCCGGGGGACAAGCCAATGTGGATAAGGGTAGTGATCTCTATTGCTGGGTGAAGTATTTCGGATATGTTTTGCGTAAAAAACTGCCGGAATACGAGGAACCGACACCGTGGCGTGCCGTTGGCTCCGGATTTATAAAACTTTCCTTCAAGTCTCCCGGCGAAAAAGCGATATTCCGTTCAGGGCGGGTTTCTTCAATCTATGAATATTCAGACATGACATTTCGTTTTTCAGCTCTGACACCCGCATGGATCATTGACAGCGGGGTGGATACTCTTAAAATCAAAATTCTGGCAAATTCTCCGCAAATCAGAAAAATTTCAGCTCAAAAATTTTTATTATTTCTGCCGGGAATGAGCAAAAAAAATAATATAAGCGGTCTTGTTCTGGTTTCACAGAATCCGATCCGGAATATAACACTTCAGAAGGATTTTCTGCAGATAAAACTGCAGAAATCCGGACGGATCGCTCTGGTTTCGGCACATCCGGATTTTGATGCAGTCCGAACTGCTGATTTCTATTTACGTCATCTGGAACGTATCCCTCAAGATATCGTACAGGTTCAAAAAGGAAAAGAAATCATCCAATACGCTCTGGACAGCCGGGGACGTCCGGCCGCTTATCATCCGATAGCACCGCAACTTCTCGCCTCCAGCACCGGAAAATATCCGGTTCAACTCCGGCAGAAAACAACGCTTTCGCCGGATGGATTTCATATTGTCTTAACGACCGGAAAAAAATGTGGAATATCTTACGCTCTGCCAGACCGACCGATACGGCGACAGCAAGGTATCAATATTGCATGCAGACCCGACAATACGCTTGAACAATATCGGGCAATCCGGCAAGGTGGAGCAGATTCTGTTCGTATCGTTTGCGGTTACGGTTGTCCATGGAGCGAGGATGGGAAAGCTCAGAAAGCACTTCAGCACAATCTTGAATTGGCTGCAAAATGTGGTTTGAAAGCCGGTATTGACAATCATCACTGGTTCCCGGAAAATAAGGATTTCGGCAAATTCGACTCTCCAGAATATCAGCAGGAATTTATCCGCCGCTGGCTTCTTATGATACAATGGGCCGCACCGTGGCGAAAAAATATACTCTGGTACGATTTGATGAATGAACCGAAAATCTATGCTCCCAAAGAGGATGTAACAGAATATTATACGCTTATCCGTTCTGCTGTCAAAGCAATACGCAAAACAGATTCACAGACACCCATTCTTGTCGAAGTCGCCAATATGGGGAATGCGGTAGGCGCATTCGACTGGGAAGAGCCGTTGGATAACAATGTCATTATCGGCTATCACGATTACTGGCCCCACATGTTCACCCATCAATCTGTACCGGAAAATCAGAAAGGTAAGACCAATTTGGTTTCTTATCCCAGTTTTTGCCCTATGATAACATGGAAGGTCCCCTCCTGGCGCAACGACAATGAATTCTTTCTCTACTTTGACAACTGGAAATGTCAAGGAGTATCTTATCCGGTATTGGAACGGGCCGCCCGTACAGGATTACCGGTGGATTGCGGAGAATTTGGCGTAGTCGGTTACGGAAGTTTAATGAAAGAGTCCGGGAAACGCTGGCTTTCCGACGCATTTGAACGCTTTCGCCATTGGGGCTTTTCCTCCATGATCTGGGGAATTCACGGCGGATATACGTGGCCAGTGCCAGCATGGCGGCAGAAGGTACAGGAAGAGTGGCATAAAAATATCAACAGGAGATGAAATAATGCTGATAGACAATACATTTTTTCAAAATCCGGCAGAAGCCGATTACTTTGATCTTGCCGGAAAAATACGACCGGCGGAATTACACTTCTCTCTCCGGGACGATGTAATATACTGTTCTGACGAGAAGGCGGGTATTCATTTTCAGATTTGTCTGCAGCAGCAAGAGGAGCGTTTGAATGCAGTGATTCCCGTAATTTCTCTCCGTGAAGAAAAAGGAAACAAACTCCGTACCATTACGCTCTTTCCGGGATACTGCTGCGGGAAAGAGGGGGATGGCGGGGCTTTATTCCTTCCGTTGGACAGCGGACGCCTTTGCTGCACTGCGGGGAAGAAGTCCGGAGAAAACTGGTATTCGCATTTTCAGGAACCGGAAAGTTTTGAAGTTTCCTGGAGCAATATGAGTATTCTGGGCTGTTATGCTGCAGGGGAAGCACGTTCTCTGGTCATAGACGGCGGCAAATTCGACGCGAAACTGCGTCTTCGCACTAATTGGGGAAATGAACAGCTTTATTTGCTTGATGCTGTCTTTTTTCTGCGGGATTATGCTGATGATATTCCGGATAATGAAGATATTTCTGTTGAACTTTATCAATGCAGCGGCGATTACCGTGCTTTAGCGCAATATTACCGGCAATATGTCATTTCAAAACACCATCTCCCCTCATTGGAACAAAAAAGTATCGACAATCCGGATTTGGATTACAATTCCCAGGCACTTATTGTCCGCTGCCGCATGGGAGTAAAACCATTGCCTTGTACGATTACAGAACAAACTCCGGAAACGCAGCCGCCGGTTAAAGTATTCATGACTTTTGCCGATATCCGACGAATTGCCACCGAATTTCACCGTCAGGGCATTGCAAAAGTTGATTTTAACCTCGTTGGTTGGAATTACGGAGGACATGACGGTGGATTCCCGCAAATATTCCCGGTAGAAGAAGCTCTCGGCGGAGAAGAAGAATTACGCAAGACGATTGATTATGTCAAAAGTCTCGGATATTTTATCAGTTTGCATGACAACTACTTTGACGGCTATACTCTTGCGCAGAACTTTTCGCTTTCCGATGCCGTAGTCTGTCACGATGGAACTTTAAGTCACACCAGTTGCGGGATATTGGCCGGCGGTCAACCTTACCGGATCTGCGCTCAGCAGGCGGCCGAAAAATATGCTGTGCAAAATTTCCCCTCTTGTATATCTCTCGGAGTTCAGGGGGCGCATTATATTGATGTTCTTTCTATCATTGGCATGAAAAAGTGCTATCATGGCAAACATCCGCTTTCACGCAGCGGCAACGCCCGATACTACAAACGGATCATGCGTATGCAGCAGGAATTTTTCAATATTGCCATGTCCGAAGGAGCAAGAGATTGGGCACTTCCGGAACTGGACAGAGCTTATATGGTGCTTAACTGTATAGAGAGCAATGATGAATTTCTGGATCACATTGTCCCGTTTTTTGAACTGGTCTATCATGGACTTCTGCTTTTCAACAACTTCCGGGAGGGTATCAACACGTTTCCCGGCGACAAACTTTATTTGCAGAATCTGGCATGGGGCGGTTATCCCATTATTTACTTTCACTGCCTCTTTCACCCGGATTGGAGTGCCGCCAACGGCTGGTCACTTGATCTTACGCTTACAGACGACAAAAAACTTGCAGAAGACACCCGGCGGATCAAAAAGATGTACGATGATTTGCAACGTTTGTCACCGGTCCGCTACTCCTCCATTCTGTCGATCGAAAATGTTTCTGACGGCGTGATAAAAACAGAGTACAGCAACGGCAGTGTCATGTGGAGCAACTTCACAGACCATGAAATAAAAAATGAGTCCGGCGAGACGATCCCGCCGATGGATTTCGTTTTGAACTAAAAATAAAGGGAAATTGATCATGAGTATGACAAAACAGGAATTACAAAATTACATCGACCGTTACAAAAAAGAACTCGTTGAAGATGTCATCCCCTTCTGGCAGAAAAACTCTCCGGACCGGGTCCACGGCGGTTTTTATAACTACCTCGGCAGAAATGGAAAAGTTCTTCATACCGATAAAAACGTCCGGCAGTTGGGGCGTCAAACCCTGCTGTATGCCCGTGCATATTGCGAAATCGAACCCCGGCAGGAGTGGCTCGATCTGGCTTTGAATGGTATTGATTTCATCGAAAAATACTGCTTCGATGACCGTGACGGCAGAACCTATTACGAAGTGACTGAAGACGGCCGTCCGGTTCGCAAACGCCGTTATGTTGTCACTGAACACTACACTGTAATGGCATACATCCAACTTTTTCTTGCCACCGGTGATCAGATGTGGAAAACCAAAGCCGAAAAACTCTACAAAACGATCATGATGTATTACTATAACCCGGAATTGCTGCCGCCGAAGTATTATCCTGCACGCAAGGTAAAGGCACACAATATTCCCATGATCATCAGTTGCACCAGTATTATGATGCGGAAACTCGGCGGAGATACTTCTCTTTACGATCGCACGATCGCCACCTGTTTCAAGGAAGTGTACAGCACTTTCATGAACTACGAAAAGAAGGCTCTGCTGGAAATCGTCAACGCCGATGGTTCATTCCTGGAAACGCCCGAAGGACGCACGATCAATCCCGGCCACAGCATCGAAACCAGTTGGTTCACATTGGAAGAAGCCAAATATCAAAATGATAAAGAGCTGATGAAAATGGGACTTCAGGCTTTGGATTGGGCATTGGAATGGGGTTGGGATAAAGAATTCGGCGGCATCATCTATTTCCGCAATGTCGATGAAGCCGAAGGACATGAACCGGATCAGTATGAACACGAACTGAAACTCTGGTGGCCGCAGAATGAAGCGATTTACGCCACACTCCTTGCCTACTCTCTCACGGAAGATGAGAAATATCTGGAGTGGTTCAAAAAGATCGAATCGTACTTCTACTCTCACTTCCCCGATCCGGAATACGGCGAAATCATCAAATATCTGCGCCGTGACGGAACGCCCTCATGCACCATGAAGGGCACTCGTTGGGCAGGAATGTTCCACCATCCCCGCATGCTTTTCAATCTGATCAATCTGATGGAAGAGATGCAAAGAAAGATGAATTGAAATGTATACCCGGCGAATAACCGCTCTCGTTGAGCGGAAAAAACAACAAACCAGAGAAAAGTTACAAATTCTCGGTACTCGCGACGAAGACGATTACGGACTGGTTCTGCCGCCGGATGGTTTCCGGTGTGAGTTGCCTGTCCGGGATGAAACGGGGTCTTTTTCCGGCTCTTACGCCTGGGGGAAAAACTTCCGTTATCTGATGGAACATCATCCCGTTTACATCGACCCCAATGATGCCCTGGCTGGACGCTGGATGTTCATGCTGTCACGGATGCGTATGGGATATCTGATCCACCGTTCCAATTTTGCTTTTGACTATTCGGATCTGGAACCGTTACAGCAAAAGTATGATATCACCAGCGGTATCGGAAAAGATGCCCACTTTGCACCGGATTATGAAATCGGTCTCAAACTGGGTTGGGGCGGATTGCTTGGAAAAGTCCGGGAGTCTCTGGACCGTTTCGGCAGTGATTTCACAGCCAGAGAGTTGTTCGAGGCAGAGATCGATGCCATCGAGGGGATCCAATGCTGGCTCCGCCATCTGGCGGAAGCGGCACGGGATCGGACAATGACAGAGAGCGATCCGGATTTGAAAGCAAATCTTGCAGAAATGTCGCAAGTCTGTTTCAAATTGATTACCGAACCGCCGGAAACCTTGCGGGAAGCCTGTCAATGGATCGCCGTTTTCAATATGGCAAGCCGTACTTACAACCGGGACGGAGCCGGAGGACAGTTGGATGAGTTGCTGCGTCCCTACTATGAACGGGATAAAAATGCCGGCAGGATCACTGACGAAGATGCAGAATTTTTTGTATTCTGTCTCTTGTTGAATGATCCTCATTACTACCAACTCGGCGGACCTGATGAAAACGGACGGGATATGACTTCCCCGCTCTCATTTTTGATTCTTGAAGCGGCAGCAAAATTGAAAAGTTCCTGTAATCTGACGATCCGTGTGCATGACGGACTGGATCGGAAACTTTTCCGTCGCGGCGTTGAAATCCTGCTGGAAAATAAGTTGGGTTATCCCCGGTTCTCCGGAGACAAAGCTCTGGTCGAAGGATTTATGAAAAACGGTTATTCGCAGGAACTGGCACGCCGCAGGATCGCCACCGGCTGCAACTGGATGAGTCTGCCGGGCATGGAGTACACCTTGAACGATGTAGTCAAAATCAATATTGCCAAAGTTTTTGAGGTTGCATTCAATGAAACTGCCGCCGAACCGGAACCTACCCTGAAAAAATTGGAAGAGTGCTACATCCGCCATTTCCGGCTGGCGGTTGAAACGGTCATGAAAGGCATCGATTTTCATCTTGCCCACCAGTATTTGAATGAACCGGAACTGCTGTTGAATCTGCTTTCACACGGACCTTTGGAAAAAGGTCTGGATGTATCGCACGGCGGAGCGCAGTTTTACAATATGGCACTGGACGGAGCCGGACTGGCAGTCGTGGCGGACTCTTTCGCTGCGATCCAGCAATTCGTGGAGGAAAACAAAGAGTTGTCATGGCAGAAACTTGCTCAACATCTTGCCGCTGATTTTCAGGGCGATGAGGGCGAAAAAATACGCTTGAAACTTCTTTCCGGTGACCGTTTCGGACAAGGCGGCGGTCGGGGGGACCTCTGGGCAAAACGCCTGACTGAAATACTGACCCAAGAAGTTGCCGGACGGCGGACTCCAGCCGGGCATCTGGTCATTCCGGGCTGGTTCTCCTGGGCAGACACCGTCCGCTTTGGGAAAAATGTGGGTGCAACGCCTAACGGCAGGCATGCCGGAGAACCGATTTCACATGGGGCAAACCCCAATCCGGGGTTTCGCAAAGACAACGCCTTGACATCGCTCACTGCCGCCGTTGCCGCTGTTCAACCGGGATTCGGAAACACGGCTCCCTTGCAGTTGGAATTGGATATCGGATATGTCCAAACTGATCAGGCAGTCGAAAATATAATGGCGTTGATGGAGGCTCATTTTGCATTGGGCGGAACTCTTATCAACATCAATATCGTAGATGGAGAAACGCTTCTTGCTGCACACAAAGAACCAGAAAAGTATCCGAATCTGGTCGTTCGTGTAACGGGTTTCAGTGCCTATTTTTCTTCGTTATCCAAAGATTTCCGTCAATTAGTAGTAAACAGATTGATTCACACATAAAATTGATTGCATTATCATGAGAATTTACGACGGTAATCTGCAAGGTGAAATGTGCTTCGACCTCAGGGGCTTGTTTTCAGCAAAACAGCCGATTTTGCTTCGGCACTCTTTTCCTGTATTTGCATTGCGGCAAAGGTGAATAAATCCAGTTGTATTCCATTCATTGTCCTGATCTCCTTTCGGTTGATTTTACCCAAAAGTGAGCGGAACAAAAAGGATGCCGGTCATCCGTGACGCGAACATCATCAACCGAAAAGAGAGTTTTTTATCTGTTTTTTTGTGGAATTATTTCCTTTTTTTATATTTGAACTTGACTTTTAACCGTGTATGGGTTAAATTATAAAAAGACGGTTATAAGAACGGAGAAGCGTCATGGATATACAGACTGTAAAAGATTATTTATTCCGTACTATTGGGATTGAGATTACCGGCGAGATGACAGAGCTTTCCGGGTTGCCGTTTTTTATAAGAAAACAGTTTGATTTCTTTAAGACATTTGTTCTTGATAGGGAATTATGTTTTTTACTCTCTAAAAAAAGTGAATTTTCCCAACATTCGTTTCAGGAACTTATAAGTTGTTCTGCATTTTTTTATGAACAAACTGACATCGTTCCGGTGTTTGTTTTTCAGTCAATGACAAAGCAGCAACGCTTGGAACTGATTAAGCAAAAAATCGCCTTTATCGTGCCAGATAGGCAAATGTATATGCCATTTTTAGCTCTTGATTTTACGGATAGAATACCACAAACAACACCTGCTCGGTCAAGTGCTTTGCGCCCGGCTGCCCAAGCTATTATTATACAACAGCTTTTGAGCGGCCAACTTGAAGGATTAACGGTAAATCAAGCCGCGAAAATTATGGGATATACCGCAATGGGAACACTCCGGGCCGCAGACCAGTTGAACGATCTGGGTATTTGCGAAGTACATTACAATGGGTTCAGTAAAACATTGCATTTCCCGGAAAATCGGAAGAGTTTATGGGAGAAAGCATTGCCGTTTTTAAGAAATCCGGTTAAAAAAGTTCTTTCAGTGGAAGATGATTTTTATCTGAAAGATTATCCGGTTGCTGGAGAGTATGCTTTATCTCTGCACAGTGATCTGGCGGTAACGAGAAAAACATACGCAATCCATCAAAGCACTCTCACCAGACTGCTTGATGAGAAAAAAATTTGTATCGCTTATTCCAAAGAAACCGGTTGTGCCGATATTCAGGTTTTCAGTTATACACTGCCAATATGGGAACGTGAAGTGGATCTTTTGTCCCTGGAGCTTTCTTTTAAGAATAATGATGACGCAAGAATAAAAATAGCTTTATTGAATTTGGAGGAACAAAGAAAATGGTAAATGGACTTGAAACATTCCGTGATTATTTTCAGAATCATTCAGCCGATTATGTTTTAATTGGCGGAGTTGCTTGTGAACTTGCTCTTAACTCATTACGATTGGAGTTTCGTCCGACAGACGACTTTGATATTGTCATTGTATCTGAAAATCTCAATCAGGGATTCGGAGAAGCTCTGAAAAAGTTTATTCAAGAAGGAAAGTATTCAGTTAAAAGACGGCAGAGCAACAACAAACCCACATTTTTCTGCTTTTTATCTCCGCAAAATGACGATTTCCCATCAAAACTGGAATTGGCGACGGTAAAACCATATGATGAATGGGAATGGGATTTTGCTCCTTTGGATGCCGGAGATGCAAAATCCAGTTTGTCTGCCATCTTGTTTGAGAAAGATTTTTATGGTTTTATTCTGGATAACAAAGTTGATTCAAATGGCATTTCCACAATGCGTCTGGAAGGACTGATTCCGTTGAAATGTCTTGCGTATCTGGAATTGTCAAAGGAAAGCAATCCGTCACCCAAAGTTTTGGCGAACATAGAAAAACACCGGCAAGATATTTTCCGTTTAGCTGAAGTTTTACCGGGTGGTTCATTTCAACTTCCAACTAATGTTGCAGAAATTACCAAAGAGGCGTTACAACTGATTGCAAGTAAAACTCAAAATGATGAAGCCTTTGAAATTTTAGAAATGCTCCGGCAATTTTACTTGCTGTAAAATAATCAGATTTCTTCATCGATTAACAAGTCATAATAGGATCTTAGCCATACTGAGTATGCAATTAGCAGTGTTTTGAGAGATTTCATTTTTTGAAAAACTTGGCTATTTTGTATATCCCGACGATGCCGATTTGCGGGAGCAGGATAATGCCGACTCCGAGGGCGGTTTCCTGAAATTTGGGGTTGGTTAGATCTGTCAAGGTTGGGCAACCGCCGTAGGCGAGTGCGATGAAAATATAGGTTACGGCAGCAATGATGACGGTGGCAAGGAAAACTTTGACTGCGGTATAGATTTTGTAAGCAATAGGGTTTCCGAAGCGTTTTTGATCCTGCCAGTAAGTTTTTTCTCTGTCAGCCTGCCGTCTGGTGAAGCGGCAGAGTCGGTAAAAAACGTAGCAGATCAGAAAGAGGATAAGCAGAAGAAGTTCAAACATAGTGTTCCTTTCTCCGTCCAAGGATTTCTCCCTGATCGTTTTTTCTTTTCCTTTATCTTGTGAATATTCCTGCGATGCCGTCACCCAACAGCGGCACGTCGTGCCCGTCAACAGCAGTGAACTTTTCAAGAAAAAAATGCGATTTCCTCAAAAATAGCAAATTCTGAAATTTTTTTCCGGAGAGTATTGACTTTTAGAGCTGGAATTTACATGATGGAGTATAGGTGATCCCCCCTCTAACTTTTTAAGCATCTGGCGACACTCTATCTCCATAACGTGCCATTTCTCCGCTCAACTTCAGTTCCTGTACGGTTGTATATTATTTACAAAACAACTGGTTATTTCCTGTTTTGTATTATTTTGCCGTAGTCGGCAGGGGGATTATTATATTTTGCTGATGTTGAATGGGGAATGGTTGGATTTTGATTTCGCCAAACCTTAAATTTTTGCCAGATAGAACACATTGGCTTGCCGATTGAGGTTGATCCTAAGGCGATTAGTGTCCAAAGTTGTTTCGCAATCCAGCATATAGTAGCACCGGTAACTGCTAAAGGAATAGTTCCTGCGATTGCTGTGCCTCCTGTTGCTATTCCTACTGATGCACCTGCGGCGGCTCCTGCTGAGGCTCCTACGACTCCTCCGACAGCAGCCCCTGCGCCAGCAATAGTTGCTGAAGTTGCACCGGCTGTGGTTATCATTGTGGTTGTACCAATGATGGCAGCTGTTGTTCCTGATGCGCATACTCCTACTCCTACGGTAGCTACACCTTTCGCTGCGATATCTGCAGTTCTGCTTTTTGTCTTTTCATGTTTCATAGTTATTGTCCTTTATTTTACATTATTACTATATTGACTTAGAGTTGTTTTCCCAGGCAACTGACGGGAATGCTCAGCTTTATTTTGGGGAAGACGATCTTGTCGCTCAAAACCATTCCCGGTATAATCCGTTTTTTGTCGCTCAACCAGGGATACTGAACTTCATAATCATGATACCGGTCATTCGACAGGATAAGAGCTTGCGCATTCTGATCGGCTTCAATCAACAGGATGTCATCAGCCCGGGTTCCGGCGGGAACTTGCCGGAAATGTTCCGGGTCATTTTTCAGGAGCGTACTGTAGAGTGCTTCGTCTGCCGAAGAATTGCGTCGGAGAGTATACGGCGTGGAGGCATCAAAGTAAACTACGAACTCCTTACCTTCTTTGCGCAAGTAATCTGTTATGAGCATGACATATTTCATAGAGATACCGTTTCTGATCTCATCCCAATAGAGAATATTGGTACCATCCAGCAAAAACATATCATGGGAAGCGGTCGACATGGCACCGGGAAGGTTGACGATTGTTTCCGCTGCAGAGGCTTCATATTCTTGAGAAACGATGCAGCCGACTTCCCTGAAAGCTTCCGGCAGGTTGTTATGTTCCGGCAAAACGACTGTGTTACCGGCGAATTCTTCCAATGTTTTATGATTGGGATTACAGCCAAGGGCAATGGCACGGCAAATAAGTTGACCGGCTGCAGTACGGGAACGGATTTCGGCAGCAGCCAAGTGGAAATCATCGCTGGACTGCCCATCTGACAACACAATGAGTTGCGGAGTTACAAAACAGATGTTGTGCTGCCGGTACTCTGCTGTTTTTCGATCAATTTCAGCGATAGCCAATTCCAGTGATGCTCCAAGCGGTGTATCTCCTTTGGGGCGAATAGAGGTATTGAGGAGAGTAGAAGCCGCAATAGGGGTGAATGATTCCATGATGCCGAAGTTTTCACCCATACGGATTGTTTCGATATCGACTTGAGCTTCAAGAAAAGTTTCTTTGTTGATGGAATGATAAAATTCCTTCAGAGAGTTTTTGAGATCAACGAGGCCCTGTCCCCACATACTGTGAGAAGTATCGAGTACCAGTACAACGGGACAGTGGGGGACAACGAGAGAGAGTTCATTGTTAACGACGGGTGCGGAAACTTCATCTTGCCAATAATTCATAATCTTATTCCTTTTGTTGTTTTTTATTGGTTTCTATTGGTTATAAGGGTTGAAATAATTCTTTTTCCGGAGAGAATGTAATTTTTTTTCAAAAATCATACTGGGCCCAATAAGGATGCATCTCTTTTCTGCATCCGTTTAACATATTGGCGAGAATTATAACCAGGATAATATCGCCGATAAAAGCTATCGCATTTGTTCCCAGAAAAGCGTTTTTGCCTATCAGTAAAACGATGATGAATGCAATCATAAGAGACATAATTGAATTTTCCTTTTTTTCTTGTTTAACATTAAATAGAAATCCGGCTATTTGCCCCCTTTCCCTTGTCAGAAAAATCTCTGTTTGCAAATCATTGATGATAAAACACCCGCATTTTGTCTCAAAACAGAGATAGAATTAGCGTTATTTTTAATCCCCCTACCATTGCCGATATGAAGGATTTTATGCAGCAAGCCAATCGATGGATAAAGCGTAAAATCCGCTGTTACATTTGGAAACAGTGGAAGTGTATCAAGACCCGCTTTGAAAAGCTGCAAGCTTTGGGCGTTTCCCGTGGCAAGGCATGGGAATGGGCAAACCCCCGCAAGGGGTACTGGCATATATCCAACAGTTGGCTATTGAG
>JAFTUS010000203.1 GCA_017466125.1 Lentisphaeria bacterium
ATTATTCAGATGGGATATGACGATATCTTCATCCGGTATAATGAACTGCACTCAAGTTACTGAACCGCCGTATGCCGAACGGCACGTACGGTGGTGTGAGAGGACGGCTGTCCAAATAATGGACAGCCTCCTACTCGATTACAAACTCAAATGTTTTTTACGTTGAGAAGATGCAGGGATACCAAGTGTTTCACGGTATTTCGCAACGGTGCGCCGTGCGACCGTAAGCCCCTCTGCTTCGATCGCCGCCGTCAACTGGGCATCGGAAAGCGGTTTGCGGGGATCTTCCCCGGCGATCAATTCCCTGATTTTTTCCATAACAGCCCGATTGGAAACTTCTGTGCCGCTGTCGGCGACAAATCCGGCGGAGAAGAAGTAATTCAAAGGAAACACCCCCTGCGGAGTATCAACATATTTCCCCGCCGCAGTACGGCTGACCGTCGTTTCATGAACGCCCAGATATTCCCCCGCCTGTTTCATGGTCATCGGACGCAGAGCGGCGGGACCGTTTTCCAGAAAGCCCCGCTGATGTTCCGCAAGCATTTTCCCCAGACGGACGATCGTTGTTTCACGCAGTTCAACAGCATGTAAAAATTCCCGTGCCTGCCGGATCTTCTCCTGAAGATAAGCACGGTCAGAAGCCGGAAGCGACGGATTTTCCAGCATTTTCAAATAACGGTCGGCCAGATAAATACGGGGCATACGCTCCCGTCGCGGGATCACATCGTATGACCCCTCCTCATTGCGGACGATCGAAATTTCAGGCAGAATAACTTCACTCTGGTTCCTCCCGCCCCCGGTTACCGGATAGGGATGCAAAGTCCGTAAGATCCGTATGCTTTCAGAGAGTTCCTCCAAAGTGACGCCGAGTTTTTTCGCCAGTTGCGGGAATTGATTTCGGGCGATCTCCTCCTGATGATCGTTCAGCAGGGTCAACAGCAGCGGCGTGGCTTTACCGGAACGCTTCAACTGAATGGTCAGACACTCCGCCAGATCCCTTGCGGCAATTCCCGGCGGATCAAAACTCTGAACCAGACGGAGCGCAGTTTCCGCCTCCGCCATATCGCAGTTGCAGACCATGGCAATATCGGCAAGCGTTGACTGCAGATACCCGTTATCGCCCAGACTGTCGATGATGTGTTCTGCGATCTCTTTGAGGTTTGCGGGATAATCCGAAAGGGTGAGTTCATTCTGCAAAGCATCCTGAAAGTTTTCGTTCGCCGATGCGGAGTTGAGCCAATATTCCTGAAGCGCAGAGTTGTCGCGCCCCGTTTCGCCCGGCAGCGGCAGATTTTCGCGCCACTCCTCTGCTGCGGAGGCCTGAACTTCGTAATCATCTTCATCCTCCCGCTGCGGTTTGGTTTCGGGCAGTTCCGCAGGCATCTCAAAGACACTTTCCGCCTCAAGAACCGGATTGGATGCCAGCAGCGTATTCAAATGCTCCAACAGTTCCAACTGCGAATAATTCAGCAATTTCAGGCTTTGCAGCTGCTTTGCCGACATCTGCTGTTCCTGACGCTGTTCGTTATTCAATGTGTAATGTAAATCTGCCATTTTAACAAAAAATATAAAAAAACGTAAAAAAGTGTTTTTTTTATTTGCACTTTGCTCTGTTATAATTTATATTGTAAAACGGCTTTTTTCCAGTCGTTTTTTCGGTTTTTTTATTTTTTCTTGAGGTATATTTTATGATTCACTTATGCGCTCTGGGCAGCGGGAGCAGCGGCAACGCACTGGTACTCTCTGCTAACGGCGAATCGATCCTTGTCGATGGCGGTTTTTCCCGCAAAGAACTTCTGCGCCGCATGGAACTGACCGGAATCGATCCGGAGAAAATCAGTGCGGCACTCCTCACCCACGAACACGATGACCACGTCAAGGGATGCCGGGTCTTTTGCGATCAACTGGATATACCGCTTTGCACCACGGCACTGACCGCACGTTTTCTGCGCCCCAAAAACAAACTGCCGCGCAAAGTGTACGAATTTGAACCCGGCGAACCTTTTGAAATCGGCAACTTCCGTATCCAACCCTTTGCCGTTCAGCACGATGCCGTCAATCCGGTCGGTTTTGTGATCCGCCACAGCAACGTCAAAATCGGGATCGCCACCGACCTCGGCGACTTGAATACGCTGGCAATACAGCATCTTTCCAACTGCGATGCCCTCGTGCTTGAAAGCAACTACGATGCCCGGATGCTTCGGGACTCCGACCGCGCACTTGCTCTGAAACGGCGTATTCTCGGACGGCACGGGCACCTGGATAACGTCGTTGCGGTAAACGCGCTGGAGCAGCTGCTCGGCGAAAACACCCGCTGTCTGCTGCTGGCGCACCTGAGCAGTGAATGTAATGACCGTTGTCTTGTGGAAAATCTGTTTTCAGAAAAACTGCGTACTCTCAACCGCGAAGATATTACGATGCAAGTCATCGATCAATGCACTCCGTCAGGCCCTTTTGCTCTGGAAGATTTTTATGGATAACACAATAAAACTGCTCTGCCGGCAATGCCGGTCCAAATTGGATTTGACCGGTGAAGAACCGTTCAGCAAGGTCATGTGTCCGGTTTGCGGAGCGGTTTTGCGTGTACCCATGCGTTTCGGCAATTATCTGTTGGAAAAAGTTTGCGGCACCGGCGGAATGTCGATCGTTTACCGTGCGATCGACCAATCCCGCAAGAAGCGGATCGCCATAAAAATCCTGCAAAAAGAGTTCCTGCAGGAAGACCCGGAAGGACAACGCTATATCGCAGAAAAAAATACCGTCGACCAAATCGCCCACCCCGGCATCATCCCGATTTACGATGCCGGTTGTCAGGACTCCCGGCCCTATCTGACGATGCCGTATATGGATGGCGGTTCACTCGAAGAGATGCTCGAAAAAAAACAACTTCCGGGTGTGACCCAACTCTGCCGCTGGCTGGCTGTCATCGCCGACGGTCTTGCCTGCGCCCAATGCAATAATATCGTTCATCACGATTTGAAACCCGGCAACATCCTTTTGAACAGCAGCGGGGAAGCCCGTCTGGGCGACTTCGATCTTGCCGACATCCGTCAGAAAGGCGATATGCACATGATAAACGAATGGTGGGCAAGCCCCGGATATGTCAGCCCCGAACGGCTCACTTACGGCGGAGAAGATCACCGGGGCGATATTTTCAGTTTCGGCGTAACAGTTTATGAACTCTTTTCCGGCAAACTCCCCTTCCCCTCTACTGTCAATGATGCGGATCTGCTGCTGAAACTGCGCCGGGAACAGGATTTTCAGGCACTCTACGAACTGCGCCGCGATATTCCGCTGGAACTCTCGGAACTGGTTACAAGAATGCTCCGTTACGCACCGGATGCCCGCCCCGATTATGCTGAAGTCACCCGTATCCTCAACAGTTCAGTCCGGCAGTGCGCCGCGGCGGAGGGACGATGAAGAACGCCTCCTGCTATAAAAAACGGCTTTTTCTGCTGTCGGCTTTTTTCGGAGCATGGCTGCTGCTGATCCCGCTGCGCATCTTTTATTTTATCGGCCCCGGCAGAACGGAAACGGTTTTAAGAGGCGAAGAACTGGCACGGCAATCCGGTCTGCTCCCGGCGATCCGCGGACGGATCATCACCCGGGATGGACATATCCTCGCATGGAACGAACGTTTTTTCGACCTTGAATGTGCGGTTCCGCTTTCGCCTGAACTCCGTTCATTTCTGACATCGGCACTTTCCCGGGAATTACTTGCGGAAGAAAAAACGATCTGCCGGGGACTCTCTGCTGCAGAGTTCTCCGTGATCCGCAAATCCGCCCGCCGTTATCCGGAACTGAAAATCGTTCCACGGGTGGAACGCTGTTACACAAAAGATGCCCGTCTGCACGTTTTTCTCGGCAGATGCGAATGGCAGAACAACCGCCTCACGGGGATTTCCGGAATTGAAAAACAATACGATGATACTCTTGCCGGTGAAAGCGGACAGTATGAAGTCATGCTCGACCGTTACCGCAACTGGATCAAACGCAGTCTCCGTTTCAGGCGGAAACCACGTCACGGCCACGATCTTTACTTGAACCATTCTCTTGCCGAACTGACTGCCGGGGAGGTACGCCCGTGAACTGCCCGAAACTCCGTACCGATACTGCTGTGCTGCTGATCTGTGCCGCAACTCTGCTGCTGGGGATCTGGGGCATCCTTGCGATCGTAACCAGTCAGGCGGAACACCCCGAACCGCTCCGTCTTGCGGGGAGACAGACCGTTTTTCTGCTTACTGGCTTTGCTCTTCTGGAGATGATCCGCCGCATACCGTTTGATTTTTTCAGACGCAGGAAGTTTATTCTTGAAATAGCGGCATTGTGTTCTCTCTGGGCATTGCCGATAGCAGGGGAACGGATCAACGGCATGTGCGGCTGGTACCGCATCGGGGACTTTTACTGCCAGCCGTCGGAACTTACCAAAGCGGTCTTTCTTCTGTCCATGGCAGTCTCCTTTTCCGGGATGCGGAATGACTGGAGACGTTTCAGGGAAGTTCTGCCGGCTCTGCTGCTTTGGGTGATACCATTGGTACTTCAACCGGATTTCGGCACGGCGGGTGTCTATACAGCAAGTCTTTTCTGCCTCTATTTCCTCGCCGGAGGAAGTTGGAAAAAACTGTGCGCTCTCGGAATGACATGTGCCGCAGCCGGACTTTATTTCATATACCGCCACCCCTATATCCAAAGACGCTTCATCGGACTTTACACCGATCTGGACCCGTTGGGAGCTGGCTGGCATGTGGCGCAACTCAAACTGGCGATCGCCCGGGGCGGCTGGTTCGGTACGAAAATGGACGGAGCCTATTGGAGCAACGCTTATGTCCCCCTCGCCTACAATGATTCCGCCTTTGCGACCATGCTGGAAACGCTCGGGTTTCTCGGCTCGCTCCCGGTACTGCTGGCGGGAATCGTATTGATTTATGCGCTTATTGCACTTGCTCTGCAAAAACACCTTCGCCGTGAAAACCGTCTGCTTATTGCTGGCAGTGCGTTTTTAACAGCCTTTCAAGCACTGCTCCACATAAGTGTAAACGTCTGCCTGATCCCGCCGACCGGACTTACGCTGCCGCTGATCAGTTACGGCGGAAGTTCCTTCATCGGCTGCTGTGTCACGATCGGTCTTGCCCTCTCTGCTGCAACAGAAAAAAGCCGCCGGAACAACTGAACCGGCGGCGGTGATCGAACTGTTTTTTATTTGGCTCTATACGAAAGGTTGACTGATTTTTACAGGGGCTTCGGAATGCTTCGTCCGCTCAACGCCCCGGAGGCTCGAGAGCCCCGCATGGGGCGACAGCCGACCACTACCGAGGCCGACGTTCGGCCATGGCATTGAGCAGCAGTTCGGAAACCTGCTTTGCGAATGCCGCCGGATCGGGCAGCGGACTGCCTTCGGTCAGCAAAGCCTGATCGTAAAGTACATTGGCATAGGCTGCCAGTTCGGGCTGTTTCTCATCCTTGCTGTAAACAGCGGCAAATGCCTCGACCAGCGGATGTTTCGCATTCAGTTCCAGAATACGTTTGCTCACCGGGATCTCCTGATGCATCGCTTTGAAAAGCCGTTCCATGTGCGGGCTCAATGCGTTTCCTTCTGTGATAAGACAGCAGGGACTTTCGGTCAGACGGGCGGAGAAACGCACTTCACTGACTTTATCGCCCAGTGTATTTTTGAGAAACTCCACCAGTCCGGCAAATTTTTCCTGTGCTTCTTTGAGTGCATCCGCAGAACCTTCCACCTCAAAATCGCCTTTGGTGATGGATTTGAAGTTCTTCTTGCGGTACTGGAACATCGACTGCATCAGCCATTCGTCGATGGGGTCGATCATAAAGAGAACATCGTACCCCTTGCTTCTGAAGTATTCCAGGGCGGGAGAAGCCTCAACGGCCTCCCGTTTTTCTCCGGAGATGTAATAGATCTCCTTCTGCTCTTCGGGCATGGCGTTGACGTACTCTTCCAGAGAGATCTGTTTGCCCGCTTCGGTATTCATGGTTTCGTAAAGAACAAGGTCCTTGATTTTTTCCGCATTGGTAAAATCGGTATGGATACCCTCTTTCAGCACCTTGCCGAACTCCTTGAAGAAAGCGGCGTAGGTGTCGCGGTCGTTCTCTTTGAGTTTTTTCAGTTCCGAAAGGATCTTGCCGGTGACGGCGTTCCGGATTTTATCCAGATGCGGATTTTCCTGCAGGATCTCACGGGAGACGTTCAGCGGCAGATCGCTGGAATCGACCACGCCGTTGACAAAACGCAGATAGTCCGGAATCAGTTCCTTGCACTCATCGGTAATGAAAACCCGGCGCACATAGAGCTGCAATCCCTTTTTCTGAATATCCGGCATCAGCAGATTGAACGGAGCCTGTTTGGGCAGAAAAAGCAGAGCCTTGAACTCACTGACCCCTTCGGCAGACATGTGGATCGCCTTGAGATATTCGCCGCCGTAATTGGAGATGTGACCATAGAAACTCTTGTATTCGTCATCGGTGATCTCGCTTGCCTTGCGCAGCCAGATCGCCTTCTGTGAATTCAGTACCCGGTCGGTGACCGTTTCGGTCTTGTCTTCATTGGTTTTGACTTCAGGCATGACGATCGGGTATTCGATAAAGTCGCTGTACCGGTGGATGATCTCGCTGATCTTCCAGGACTCCATATAAAGTTCGGCATCCTCTTTGAGTTTCAGTTTGATCTCGGTACCGGGAGTTGTTTTTTCGACGGTATCAAGTTCATATTCCCCCTCGCCTTTGCTTTTCCAGCAGACGGCAGGAGCATCGCTTCCGGCTTTTTTCGTGCGCAGTTCCACCTCATTTGCCACCATGAAGGCGGAGTAGAAGCCCACGCCGAACTGTCCGATCAATTCGGGGATATTTTCCTGATCCTTTCTGGCTTCAAGCATCTGGATAAACGCCTTGGTGCCGCTTTTGGCGATCGTACCGATATTTTCAACGACCTCTTCTTCGGTCATACCGATACCGTTATCGCAGATGGTAAGGGTTTTGTTTTCCTTGTCCACTTCCAGCCGGATCTGCCATTCCTGAGCCAGTTCGGGGGTGGTCAGGCTCTCAAAGCGCGCCTTGTCGATCGCATCGGCGGCGTTTGCCACGAGTTCCCTCAAAAAGATATCCCGGTTGGAATAAAGGGAGTGGATCATGAGGTTCAGCAGTTGCCGCACCTCTGTTTTGAATTCTTTTACTTGTGCCATAATCAAAATCTCCTTTTTTTGATGCAATTTTACAAAATATAGTTTTTTTTACAAAAAAATCAAGTGCTTAACGGTTTTTATAGTGGAAAAAAGTGATTTGAGAGATTATACTTTATTCATGTACATGTTCCGGGTCATCAGGTCCGGCTGATGGGAACAGCAAAAAAAACAGAAGGATGCGATCGTAGTATGAGCGAAGTGAACGTCAATCAACAATCCGGCTCCGCAAACGGCGGTATTTCCCCCCGCTTGCGCGAACATCTCCATTTGAGAGAAGCAGTCTGTCTCGAACTGGAGAAACTGCCGGAAACTGCAGTGGAAGATTATCAATCAGAGATCCTGCGTTTGCAGGAAAAATTCAACAGCCAGCCCGAAGTGGCTCCCGAATATGCGGAAATCCTCGACCGGCGTTTTGAAGCGGCTCTGGCCGCAGCGCAGGCCGCCGCAGAAACCGTTGCCGCCCGAAAAGCCCTCCGGGAAGAGAAAAATCAGGAGGCCGTGCAGCTCCGCAAGGAACTGGATGCCCTGATCGCCGCCGGAGAACTCGTTACCCTCGGCGAAGTGGAGAAGTTGGGCAAACGCTGGGAAGAGTGTCTGAAACTCGCCGACCCCGCCGCCGTCAACAAAGCCGATTTCGATGCTGCATACGCTCCCCTGAAACAGAAGTTGGAAGCAGAGGCGGAAGCCGAAAGAAAAAATGCCGAAGCCGCCATTGCCCTCGGCGAAGAGTTGAAAGCCCTGCTGGATTATGATGATTTCAACTTTATCCAGCAGCGCAAAACCGCCATTGAAAATAAATTTGCCGAACTCGGCTCCATTCCCCGTTCCGCCTTCGACCGTTACAACGAACAGCACAGAGCGGTCGCCGCCAAACTTTCACAGCATTACCAGACGCTGGATCTTGCCCGCTGGGAAAGTTTTACGCTGAAAATGGATCTCTGCGCCGAACTGGAAAAAATGCAGTCCGCTCCGGAAAATCAACTCCCCCAAGTGGCAAAGTCCCTCCGGGAACTCCGGGATAAATGGAAAACGCTCGGCTCCGTTCCGAAAGAAAAAAACGATGAGATCAACAACCGTTATCTGGATGTAAGCCGCGCCTTGCAGCACCGGGTCGATGAATACTACACCAAAGTACGGCAGGAACAGAAAAATGCCGCCGAAGCCAAGAAAGTTCTCTGTGCCAAAGCCGTTGAACTTCAAACCTCTACGGAATGGAATGCTGCAACAGAGGCTTTCAAACAACTTCAGGCGGAGTGGAAAACGATTGCTCATGCCGGAAACGCCGAAAAGAGCCTCTATGCCGCTTTCCGCGCCAGTGCAGATCAGTTTTTCGCCGCCCGCACTGCCTACTTTGACGAACGCAACAAAAAGAATGAAGCCATTGCAGAAATCAAAAACAAATTGATCAGAGAAGCGGAAAGCCTCGATCTTGCCCAGGGCGAATTTGCCGTCCGCAAAGCAAAACAACTCCGTGCCGATTACCGTCAGGCGGGCATGGCAGGACGGCTGGAAAAAGATCTTTCCGCCCGTTTCGATGCCGCGCTGGAGAAATTCTTTGCCGGACGTCAGGCGCAATTCAGCGAAAAAGAAAGCAAGGTCCGCGAACTTCTCTCTGAAATCACCGCTTTGACCGGAAATATCACCGATCCCGCCGCCGCAGAAGGACGGGTGCGCACCATACGGAATGAAATCGCAGAACTTAATTGCCGCAATCTGCGTTCCGAAGAAGAAAAAACGGTTGCCGCTTTTTACAAGGCTCTCGCCGGAGTCCGTAAAAAAGTGCTGGCTGACAAATTCACGGTTTATTGTGAACTTGCACCTCTGGCGGCAGCAGCTGCCGATGCGGTCCTCAATGGAAACGCCGCTCCTGAACTGCCGGAAGAACAACTTGCCCTCTTCCCCAAACTTCAACAGATGACTCTGCTCTTCTCCGCAATTTCCGGGGGCGACCAGAAGGCGTTGGAGAAACTGAAAAAGATGACTCTTACCGCCGGAACCGAACAGGAACGCATCGTTTCCGCACTCGAAGAGGCGGTCGGCATAAAAACCGCAAAAGCCGCAGACACAGCCCGTGATCTCGCTGCCGAACTGCAAGCGGCTATTTTCGGCAACTCCGGTTTCGGCTCAGCAGAGAAGCAGGAAAGCAAACCCGTTGACCCCAAACAGCTTTTGAGTGACTATTTCAACGCCGGTGTCAGCACTGCTGAAGATACTGCCGCCTCTGTGGAACGGTTCAAAACGGCTTATGCCAAACTCCGCTGAACCTCTACTGAAAAGAAGGAAAAGAAAAAATGAGTGATAAAGTAAGAGTTGCCATTTTTGGAGCCTCCGGATATGCCGGAGAAGAACTGCTGCGGTTGCTTCTGCGTCACCCAAACGCAGAAGTCGTTGCCATCACTTCGCGCAAAAATGCTGGAGAACCCGTTGAAGCGGTCTTTCCGCGCTTCACCCATTCCCGCTTGACCTTTATCGAACCCGATGTGGAAAAAATCGCCCGCATCTGCGATGCCGCAATTCTGGCACTTCCCCACGGGCTTGCCGCAGAATACGCTCTGCCGCTGCTCAATGCCGGGATCAAAGTCTTTGACATTTCTGCGGACTTCCGCCTGAAAAGCGAAGCCAGATACAAACAGTATTACAAAGTCGATCACCCCGCACCTTATCTGCTCCGGAAAGCAGTTTACGGTTTACCGGAAATCTACCGCACCAAGTTGAAAAAAGCCAATCTGGTCGCCTGTGCCGGATGCTATCCGACCAGTGCCATTCTGCCGACGGCACCGCTGCTGGCGGCGGGAGTGGTCAAACCCAAAGGCATTATCATTTCCAGCAGTTCCGGCGTGACCGGAGCGGGGCGCAAAGTCGATTTGCCCTATCTCTTTCCGGAATGTAATGAAAGTTACAAAGCATACGGCGTTGTCGGTCATCGTCATCTGCCCGAAATCGAACAGGAAATGGCTCTGGCGGCGGGCATGGAGGATATCGCCATCAACTTTGTACCGCACCTCGCCCCGATGAACCGCTGTATCGAATCCACGATTTTTATGGATGCACAGCCCGGCTGTTCCACAGATGTCATTGCGGAAGTCTATAAAAAAGCGTACGGCAAAGAGCAGTTCATCCGTATTCTTCCTGCGGGGCGGACTGCCGACACCAAATATGTTTTCATGACCAACATCTGTGAAATCGGCTTCAACTATGACAAGCACACCCGCAAAGTCATTGTCAATTCCGCCATCGACAATCTGACCAAAGGGGCTGCGGGACAGGCGATCCAGTGTATGAACATCCGTTTCGGTCTGGAGGAAAGTGCCGGACTGCTTTAACGGGGAACCACAGCCGGAAATTCTCCGGCTGTGGTAAAATATCTATATTTTTCCAAACACAGTTGTAATTTGACAAAGCCGTGCTATATTAATTTTGCCAACGATGGACAAAAAAGAAGGAGAGTTCAAAAAATGGCAAATTTCGGAAATATGCTTCAAGAGCATTTTGTAAATCTCTACCGGCAGAATTCAGCCGTCCGTGCGGCAAAACTCCGGTGCATCACCACACGTTCTCAAGCCGAAGAATACATAAAACAACTCCGGGAAAAAGTAAAAGATACTTTTCTGTTTCCTGCGGAAAAATGTCCGCTCGCTCCCCGGATCACCGGCAGAGTTGTTCACCCCGGCTATATCATTGAAAAAATCATCATCGACAGCCGCCCCGGATTTCCCGTGACCATGAATTTGTATCTGCCCGAAAAATTTGAAGGCAAAATCCCGGCAAATCTGATCCTTTCCGGACACTCTTTTGATGGAAAGTTCGCCTCTTATAACTGCAAGGTCGCCCAAAGCCTCGCTCTGAAAGGCGGGGCGGCTCTGGTTATTGACCCTGTTCAGCAGGGGGAACGTATGCAGTATGAAGTAAATGAAGCCAACAAACTCTGTACCTTGCACAACCGCTTCAACCGCAAGCTGAAAGCCATCGGCGACAATTTTGCCAACTGGCGCGTCTACGATGCCATCCGTGCCGTGGACTATCTTGTCAGCCGTCCGGAAATTGACGAAAAACGCATTGCTGTTTCCGGGCTCTCCGGCGGCGGTACATTAAGCACGCTGCTCAATGCCATTGAACCCCGTCTCGCCGCCGCCGCCCCCAGTTGCTATATCACCCGCTGGGTACGCAATGTGGAGAACGAACTGCCGGTTGACGGTGAGCAGATCCTGCCCGGTTTTGCCGCCGACGGCGGAGAAATGGCTGATTTGATCCTCGCCGCCGCTCCCCGGCCGATCCTCATTATCGGGCAGCAGGATGACTTTTTCGACATTCGCGGCACCCGTGAAGTCTATCAGGAGGTCCGCCGCATCTACGAACTGCTCGGTCACGGCGACCGTGTACGTCTCTTCGTCGGGCCATACGATCACAGCCTCTGTCTTGGCGGACGCAACGCCATGTATGATTTTTATGCCGAATATCTCGGCACTGCCCCCGGTGAAGAACCGGAACTGCCCGAAATCCGCAAAGAAGAGACGTTCTGCACGGAAAACGGTTCTATTTACGGCAAACCCTTCAACCGCACTATTCACGAATTGATTGCAGAAGAGGCGCAAAAGAAGGCTCAAAACCGCCCTGCCCTCTCCGATGCGGAACTCAAGGCGAAACTCCGTAAACTTTTGGGCATCAATAAAACCGCACTGCCGGACTATCGGCAGCTCCGCCCCAGTGGAAACGATTTCAAAAAAGTCAACCGTTACGGACTGGAAACAGAAGATGACATTCTCGTTGTCCTCAAATCCGTCGGCGATGCTCACAATTTCCATTTGCGCAAAAGCGATGCCGTCGAACTTTACATCCCGCATCAGGACTCCGAAACCGAACTGACGGAACGCGAACTGGATGAGAACCGCCCTCTCTACGGGCTCGATTATCGCGGAATCGGCGAAACCATGCCCAACGGCTGCGACCAGTGGGAGGGCTGGGGATTTTTTCACGAATATCACTTTGATTATCACTATGATTCGCTTGACTGGCTGCTGGGGAATTCCATGCTGGGCGGCAGGGTCCGCGATATTCTCGGGGCGATCGAACTCTTTTATCAGAACGGCACAAAGGATATTCTTCTTACCGCCTCCGGTATCGGCATGATCCCCGCCGTCTTTGCCGCCTTCCTCTCGGAACGCCCGGTCAAACTGGAACTGAAAGAAAAATTGACGACCTATCTGGAAAACAGTTGTGCGCTCAATGACACGCTTCCCCAATCCATGATCCCGGAAGGCATTTTGAGCATCACGGACTTGGATGATATTGTAAAACGTTTAGCATAAGAGGTATAATATGTCAAATTTCGGAGATGTCCTTCAGGAATATTTTGTTGACAAGTATCGGAAAAACGCCAAGCTGCGTGCAGAAAAACTCCGCAATATCACCACCCGTGAACAAGCGGAAGAATATGTCGCACAACTGCGTCAGAAGGTCAAACGCACCTTCAAATTCCCCGCCGACAAGTGTCCGCTCAACCCCCGCATTGCCGCAGTACATAAATACAACGGGTTTTCTGTGGAAAATATCATCATCGACAGCCGCCCCGGATTTCCCGTGACCATGAATTTGTATCTGCCCGAAAAACGGGAAGGGAAAATTCCGGCAACACTTGTTCTCTGCGGTCACTCCAGCGAAGGCAAAGGTTGTAACAACTACTACTATGCCGCTCAAACGGTCGCCCGCAACGGCGGTGCCGCTCTGGTCATCGACCCGCTCCATCAGGGCGAACGTCTGCAATACTCAAAAGAAGAAGATCCGGGTTTGTGCAATCTTCACAACCGTTTCAACAGCAAACAGAAAGCCTATGGCGACAATTTCGGCAACTGGCGTGTTTACGATGCAGTGCGCGCTCTGGACTACCTGCTCACCCGTCCGGAAATCGACGCCGACCGCATCGGCGTTACCGGTAATTCCGGCGGCGGAACGCTGACCACGCTGGTCAACGCTGTCGAAGACCGTTTCGCCGCCGCCGCACCCAGCTGCTACATCACCCGCTGGGTGCGCAATGTGGAAAACGAACTTCCCGTCGATGCCGAACAAATCCCTCCCGGCTTTGCCGCTGACGGCGGAGAAATGGCTGACTTGCTCCTCGCCGCCGCCCCCCGTCCGATCCTCATACTCGGTCAGATGGATGACTTTTTCGATGTCCGCGGGACCCGTGAAGTCTTTCAGGAAGTCCGCCGCATCTACGAACTGCTCGGTTACGGCGACCGTGCTGAAATTTTTGTCGGACCCTGCGGTCACGGTTTGAGCATCCACAACCGTAACGCAATTTACGGTTTTTACGCCAAACATCTCGGGACCGCTCCGGCAGAAGAGAACGAAAGTACCGAGATCCCCCGTGAGGAACTTTTCTGCTTCCCCAACGGTCAAGTACAAGGGAAAACCATTTCCGAATTTATTGCAGAAGAGGCGCGTCAGGCAGCGGCAAACCGCCCCCGTCTTTCCGATGATGAACTGAAAACCGCTCTTGCCGGACTCCTTGAGATCGGCGAAACGAAACTTCCGTTCTACCGTCAACTCCGGCCGAAAAAAAGCGGTGAACTTATGTTCAACCGTTACGGTATCGAATCTGAAAAAGGTATTCTCGTTACCCTGAAACAAGTTGATACGGCTCAGCATTTTCATCTGCAAAAGAGCAAGTCGGCAGAACTCTATCTGCCGCATCAGGATGCAGGAAAGGAACTTGCCGGACGCACCGTCCCGGAAAATACTCTGCTCTACGGACTTGATTACCGCGGCGTCGGCGAATGCATGCCCAACGGCTGTGACCAGTGGAACAGTCTCAACTTCTTCAGCGAATACCATTTCGATTATCATTTTGACTCCCTCGAATGGCTCATGGGCAAATCCTACCTCGGCGGCCGTGTCCGTGATGTTTTGAGTACCATCGAACTGCTCTGGCAGAACGGCACAACCGATATCACGCTGACCGCCTCCGGCATCGGTGTGGTTCCCGCTGTTTTTGCGGCGTTCCTTTCCAAACGCCCGGTGAAACTCCGCCTCAACGGTAAAGTGCCGACCTATCTGGAACACTGCTGCGAAAGAAAATTTGTTTTGCCGCAGTCCATGGTTCCCGCCGGTATCTTGCACATCACCGATCTGGATGACCTCGTAAACCGTTTGGTGAAATGATGATAACGCTGAAACAACTTGCCGAACAATCCGGTTTTTCCATCCGTACCGTTCGGCGTGTACTGGCAAATCAGCCGCACGTCAACCCGGAAAAAAGACGGATCATTATGGAACTGGCAGAGAAAAACTGTTACGTCCCGAATATGGCGGCACGCAGTTTGCGTTTGCAGCAGAAAAATTGTGTCGGTGTTCTGCTGGAAGACTTCAGTCAGAATGCTTCGGTAAATAAACTCAATGCGCTCGATGCCGCACTGGTGGAAAAAGGTTTCTGCCCGTTGTTGGGGCGCATCACTCCGGGAGCGGAGGCGGAATGTGAAAAGATGCTTTCCACCTGGGCGGGAGTTGCCGAATACGTTGTTGTCTTTCCGGTCGCGGATAATCTGCGGATCAACTTCTTTCAGAAATTGAACAAGCAATTTCCGCTGAAATTCATTTTCGTCGATTGCGACAGTACGGATCTGCAATACTGCGTTCCGGTGGATCGTGTCGGCAGCGTGCGGAATATGGTTCTTGCTCTGGCTGAAATGAAATACAAACATCTGCTCTACTGCGGTTCGCTCCTGACCAGAAAAAAAGGAATTGAGGAGGCGGAAAAGGAAAATCTGCCGTTAAAAATCTCCTGCCTGCAAGCGGGCAGTGAGTTTTCTGACGGAGAGAATGCCGGAGAAAAAGTCCTTGCCTCCGGTGCAGATGCCGTCTTTTTCGACACCGACCGTGCGGCGGCTGGATTTTACCGTTTTGCGGCAGGAAGAGGTGTCCGTATCCCGGAAGATATTTCCGTTGTCGGGTTTGATAATGAATTATACAGCGACATTCTGACTCCCCCCCTCGCCTCGCTGGCGCATCCGGAAAAAGAAATCGCAGAGAGGATCCTGCAAATCATCTCCGGGGATGAGACGGAAAAAACGCCGCTGAAAATGCGTTTTATCAAACGAAAAAGTCTGAAAAATATGTAATTGGGAGTTGAAATCCGGCAAAGTCGGATTATATTAAGTAAAAACAATATTGCCCACGTTGGCAAAACAACAAAAAAGGAAAAATAATCATGAGAAAAAAATACGTGCTTGTCGGTACGGGCAGTCGCTGTTCCATGTATCTGGATGCGATCGCAAAGGACTTCAGTGACGTTGCAGAGATCTGCGCTCTGTGCGACACCAACCAGACCCGCATGAACTTCCGCCGGGATCAGCTCAAAGAAAAATTCGGCATCGGTCCCCTGCCCACCTACAAGGCCGCCGATTTCGACAAGATGATCGCTGACATCAAACCGGATAAGGTCATCGTGACTTCCATGGACCGCACCCACCATAAATACATCTGCCGTGCCATGGAACTGGGGTGCGATGTCGTCACCGAAAAACCCATGACCGTCGATGCCGAAAAATGTCAGCAGATCATCGACACCAAGAACCGTACCGGCCGTGACCTTATCGTTACGTTCAACTACCGTTACAGCCCCCGCAACACCAAGATCAAAGAATTGCTGATGCAGGGAATTGCCGGTGAAATCACCTCCGTCACCTTTGAATGGCTGCTGGACACCTCCCACGGTGCGGATTACTTCCGCCGCTGGCACCGCAACAAAAACAACTCCGGCGGTCTGCTGGTTCACAAGTCCACTCACCACTTCGATTTGATGAATTGGTGGCTGAACTCCATGCCCAAGACTGTTTTCTGTATGGCGGACCTGAAATTCTACGGCAAAGAAAATGCAGAAAAGCGCGGAGTTACCGAGTTCTACTCCCGTTCCCGCGGCAGTGCCGTTGCCGCCAAAGATCCCTTTGCACTGCACATTGACGAAAACGATAAAAATTCTGAAATGATGAAACTTTACTACGATGCAGAGCATGAAGACAGTTACTACCGCGACCAGAGTGTTTTCGGTGACGGCATCTCCATTGAGGACAATATGAACGTCATGGTCCGTTATGAAAACAATGTCGTTATGAACTACTGCCTCTACGCCCACGCTCCGTGGGAAGGCTACCGTGTATGCTTCAACGGAACCAAGGGCCGTCTCGAATTCAACGTCGTTGAAAAGAGTTTTGTCGATGCCGAGGGGCAGGAAGACTTCGCCCGTCCCGGTATGCGTGAAATCAGCGGCGACAAGAAAGAAATGGTTCCTGAAATCATCTTCCAGCCGCTCTGGGGCAAAGCCCAGGAAATCCCCTATGAAGAGGGCGATAAATCCGGTCACGGCGGCGGTGATGCCCGTCTGCTCACCCACGTCCTCCGTGGTGCCGACAACGATCCGCTGGGTCATGCTGCCGGTTACATTGACGGTGCAAAATCCATTCTCACCGGTATTGCCGCCAATATCTCCATCAAAACCGGTCTCCCGGTCACGGTGAAAGATCTTGTCGATCTGAAGTAAAACAACTTCACTATCCGGGCGGTTCAAATTGAGCCGCCCGTTTTTTTAGGGAAAAAATCATGCAGTACGATAAAATATTGGAAAATGCCTTTTATTTGCTGGCGTTGTTAAATCCGGCGAGCAAGGTAATGTTTCTGGCGACCTATGAACCGGCACTGACCGGAAAGCAAAATTTTGAGTTGAGTTGGAAATCATCACTGGCGGCATTGCTTATTCTGATTTTTCTGACAGTTGCCGGACAATTCATCCTGCATGATATTTTCCGGGTGGAACTTTATTCTCTTCAAATCACCGGCGGTTTGATCGTTTTTCTGATCGGGCTGACCGCCGTTCGGGAAGGACGTTTCATCAATCAGCGGGAACGGGAACTGCGAAAGAATTTTACAGAAATCTCGCTCGTTCCGCTGGCGGCACCGCTGATTGCCGGGCCGGGAGTGATTGCTGCAACCATTGCCAACAGCATGGCATACGGAATTCTTTCAACCACACTGTCACTGGTGCTGGCAATCGGAATAAACTTCTTTTTTATGCTTTTTGCGAAATGGTTCAACGGTATACTGCAAAAAACGCATCTGCTCGGTCCGCTGATCCGCATGACGGGACTGGTTATTTCAGACGTGGCAGTACAAATGGTCATCAACGGCTTGAAAGCAGCGATGCGTTAAATCCTTAGGCTGTGTACTAAACATAGACTGATAAAAAAATCCGCGCGCAGCGCGTACCCCGCCCCGGGTCGTACCCGGACGTGATCCAGCGGCGGAACGCTGGTCGCCGCCTTAAAATGGCGGCGAAAGTACACGCGCAGCGTCGATATTGCCTCGCATGAGGCAATAC
>JAFTUS010000204.1 GCA_017466125.1 Lentisphaeria bacterium
AATTCTGCGGTAGACCGAAGGGTATCCCTCGTAGCGATCCAGTTTCCGCAGATGCTCTTCCGTGATTACATAGAGGACTCCCTCGGTCTCTGCACCTTCGACAAAGTCGATGTCAGCGTACAGCCGTTCCGCAACCCGGTGGTTGCGTAAGACTGCGCCGCCCAGGTCGATTGCTCCCGGACACCGTTTCGCCATCCGTGCTGGGTTCATGTTACTGCCGTAGGCAAAATACAAAAACATGGTATTCATTGATTTACCTCCAAAATTTAGCTTACAACATATATAAGCGTGGAATCTGCCAAATAGCAAGTCGGCATAGCGGAATATCTTGCAAATAGTTTGAACGCCGAAAAACGCCCAGAAAGCCGCCTGTCGCGGCGAACGTTTTTTATCACGATCAGGGCGGTTCAGCCTATCCCCACATAAGCGGACAGTGGGCCGTTTCTGGCGAACAGGTGGCGTTATTTTATTACGGCTTTGAGTGCGATGGGGCATAATAATATATCCATATTTTCCAATAAATACCGCCCCTGCGACTTGACAAGGGCGGTATTCATGCTGCGTTTTATTTTAACTCATTTTTTTCATACTCATCTTCCGGAGGGTCCAAAATAATAATTTCAAATCGCATCCACTTCTTATCTCGCCGGTCAAAGCGAGAAAGCCAAGTACCATCCACCCAGACGTGCAGGCAAGTTACAGCCATATCATAATAGCATCGTGCCGCAAAGTCATCCAAATTTTTATAAACGAAATACGGTTCAACGGCATCGCCCCGATCCCGGTGGTAGGCAATTACTGTGTTGGGTTGCGGTTTGTTAAAGCTATGATGTTCCCCAAATTTCGGAGCAATCTTTTCTCCAAGGCGACTCAGATGGCCGAGAGCGAGCAATTCCTCTGCTTTTTTCTGCGAGTTGTACCAGCCGGAAAGAATGACGTGTGCGGGAGAATGCCGGTCATCGTTGTAAAGCATAATTGCTTTTATTGTTCCATCGGATTGCTGAACACCGATTGCAGATTGTGGTGGCATAATTTTTCCTCCAATGTTATTTGAACCGCCCCCGTTCGGAGGCGGTGTTGTTTCTGCGTTACTTCTGATTCCGTTCAAGGTCTTTCTGGGCCTCCTGACGGGCTTTGGCAATCCCCTCCGGCGAAAGGTCGGTGGCAACAGCAAAACCGCAAGCCGGGGGCGGTAAAGGGTGCTTTTTGAGGTTCAGGAACTGCACTGCGATTTCAAAAAGCTCCACCGGCAAGTTGGAGTCGGTGAAATCACCATCACCGTTATCCCGGACCACCAAGGCGTTTCCGGCGATGCCTTCAGACTTCGGCAAACGAAACCCGACCTCCCAATTACGCAGGCGACCTTCTTCATCAACCACCATCAGGTGTTCGCCACCGAGGTGGATTATTTCGATCATGTCGCATCCGATCTTTTCGTAAAAAGCGTGAAGCTCGTTTTCCACCTGGACTTCCTCAACCTTTCGGTTGACCGCATCAATGAAAATTGCTCTCATGTTTTCCTTTCCGGAGGCGGCGTTTGCCGCCTCCTTTGCGTTATTCAGTTTTGTTTGCAAATTATTGTTTCAAGCCTGAACCATTCATCACGAATTTTGAAACCGTAAAAAAACCATTTACCATCGCGGAAAAGGTAAAGGTAATCTGCCCAGAAGTCTTCTTTTGCAGCTTGCTGATAATGCTCTTTGTTTTTGTAAATGTTGCCGGGGCGTAATTCATCGCCGCGATCCCGGTGATAGGCAAAAACAACATCCTCTTGCCGATTTTCAAAGGTGTGAGGCTTGTTGGGGTCTGGTTCAATTTTTTCTCCAATGCTGCTTAAAGCTCCAAGAGCAATAAGCGCTTCTGCTTTTTCTGCCGTATTGTACCATCCGGCGAGGATCGCTCCGGCGAAGGCGGGGTAACCGTCATTGTGAAGGTAAATTGCTTTGATCGTGCCATCTGCTTGGGCGATCCCGATTGCTGCGCGTGTGGACATATTTTTGTCTCCTGTTTTGAGTTCTTTTCTGGCGCGCGGCGAGGCTCCGCACCTCGCCCTTGACTACGCATACTATGCCGCTACTATGTGGATATAGCCAGTGCGGAAGTCCTTTATTATCAAGGTTTATTGTTGGAATATTTTTCATTTCTGACTGGACTTTAAGCATACTCATGCTGCTGCTTTTTTTCAGTCACTTAAAAGAAAAACCGCACCTTGATTTATGATCTTGGTGCGGACAATGTTGCAGGATTTTTATTTTACCTCTTTTACCCATTTTTTATTTGCTCTCGTCAGAGGCTTCAATGGCACATCCCCGGCTCTGGCAATTTCGGCCGCAACGCCTCCGCAGGAAGCCGCAAGTTTGCCGCATCGTTCTGCAAGTTCCAAAAAATCATGGGCCGTGGAAGCTTTGTCAATGTAACTTTCAAGCCCATAATACCACATCAAAAGCCCATTGCGGCTTGCCTCTGCTCTGCTGATTTCTGCTTTTTTCATAATTCAACACCCAATTATGTTCAAAAGGCTTTCATAGGCTTTGACACGCTGATTGGTTATGCACACATTTCCAAGGTCGGCGTAGGCTATCGGCCCGTATGATTTCATGTTCAGAAGATCCAGAAAATTTATCGCCAACGCAAAAAGCGATACCGGCAATATGGTATCTTCATACCCTCCATTGCCATTATCTTTGACAACCAGTGCATTCCCGATAACAATTCCCATTTGAGGAAGGTCGAACCCCACATTCACGTCATGTTCCAAACCTTCCTTATCAAAAAGCAAAGTGTGGAAGTTTCCGATTTTGCGAACTTCTGTTCTCTTACATCCGATTTTTTTGCAAAGACTCTGCAAATTGTTTTCGACCTGGACTTCCTCAACCTTCCGGTTGACCGCATCAATAAAAATAGCTTTCATGTTTTCCTTTCCGGAGGCGGCTTTCGCCGCCCCCTTGTTGTTGGTGTTAAAATGCTGTTACAAAGGCGTGGGGCGGCGGTACATCTGCCGCATCTACCCATTCGGTCATCATCTCAAAGCTGGCGAGGTTTTCCTGCAAGGCTTTCAGTTTGCTGCTGTTGCCGCCGAGGACGATGCCCGTTCCGGCGATCACCGTTCCCCATCCGAGGAAGGTAAAACCGCCCTTGATTTCTTTCAGCTTCCCTTCTTCGTCCACCGCCATAATGATGCCCCGGTCGAGCTGAACCAGCTCCACAAGGTCGCAACCGATGAGGTCGTAAAGTTCCTGCAAAGTTTCGTTGGGGTTCTGGGCGAGTTCGATTTCCGTGATGGTCTTGGCGACCGGGTCAATTTTGATTGCGCGCATATTTTTGTCTCCTGATTTAAGGTTGTTTTCGGCGCTCGGCGAGGCTCCGTACCTCGCCCTTGACTACGCATACTATGCCGCTACTATGCAGAGTTATCCAGTATGCAAGTGCTTTATTATCAAGGTTTATTTTGCATATATTTTCCATTGTCGACTGGACTTGCGGCAATAGGATGCTGCGTGTCCAATTCCCCATCATCAAGGGCAAATTCGGCGTACCCGAGGGCGGTCAGCTTCTGCAAGAAAGCCAGTGCCGCCGTTTCCGGATCTTCCGGCAGGGAGAATGATTTTTCTCCAATGGTAGCCAAAGTCTGCTCCATAAATTTGTGGGGTGTCAAGTGGCTCTGAAACGGGTTCATCGTCATTCCCTCAACAATGTCGAGGGCGGTCTTGCCGGAGAAGTATTCGCCGGAACAGTCCACCGGACGGCCGTCA
>JAFTUS010000205.1 GCA_017466125.1 Lentisphaeria bacterium
CAGCCAATGGCCCCCGTACTACCGACAGGCTGCCCACGCCGTAATCTGCTTTGGGGGGAGTCCAGAGGGGTGCGCCCCGCCACCTCTGGTGACTGCAGCAACGTCGCCGTCACTACCCGGCAGCGGCACCTTGCCGCCCGACAGGTGCCCACGCCGTAATCTGCGCCCAAAGCCGACACCAAACACCTCTGCTCGCCGCACCAAGAGGCTCTTGGCTTATAGGGCTTATAGGGCTTATAGGGCTTATTCGCAGTCGCAGCCAAAGGCCCCCGTACTACCGACAGGCTGCCCACGCCGTAATCTGCGCAAAAAAGCGGCACCTTGCCGCGAGGTGCCGCCCGATAAACAAATGGTGCGCAGTGTGGGACTTGAACCCACATGCCTTGCGGCGTCGGGACCTAAACCCGGTGCGTCTGCCAATTTCGCCAACTGCGCAATGAAAACTAATATACTGCTGAAAAGCCAAAAAACAAGTTAAAAATCTCTTTTTTGAACAAAAGCAAAAGAAAAATGAAAAATTTTCATCTTTTTACTTTACAAATCGGCAAAACGGGTTTATATTTAGAAATGTGATGCCAACATAGCTCAGTCGGTAGAGCAATTCACTCGTAATGAATAGGTCATCGGTTCGATTCCGATTGTTGGCTCCATTTTTTTGCCTCTCCGGGAAAATCCCAAATTGCCCCTGTTATAATTTTCCGTCAAAAAAAACCGTCTCCGCTCTTTCTGCTCTTGACAGAGAGTGTTTTTTGATATATATTGTAATACAACGGTGGAGAATGCGATGAAAAAAGAAGAATATATCAACGATAAATTGTTTGACATGGGGGAGCGGCTGAAACGGAATTATGCCCAGCCTTCCACGGTTTCCGCTCCGGCGGAAGAAACTTCTGCTCCTTCAAAGGCTCCTGTGTCGGCGGCCTCCGGCAGAAGTGATGAATTTTCCCGTACCCTGCGGGATCTTGAGGGACGCATCGCCAACGACCTCTCTGCGGTGGATGCCGAACTGACAGAATTGGAGACCCGCCGCAAAGAGTTGGAGCGTTTCAAAGCAGTTCTCGATCAATGCAGTGCCGCTCTGCCCAATCTCTGCGGAGACTTGAAAGCCCTGGATCTGCTCCGGGTCAACTATTTCGCCGGGAGCGGACGGGTGAAAAACGCTCAAAAAAATATCTCTGCCGCCCCGGAACAGAGCCGCTTCACTTCGGCGATGGCGTGGAAATGCGCCCTGCCGGTGGTGTTGTCTGTGCTTGCCGGAGCCGTTCTCGTATCTGTTACTTTACTGGTTCTTTTCCTGTGATGATGAATTCTGACGAACAAAATCTTTTGCAGACCGGCAAAATCATTTCTGCCACACGCGAGATCGAAAGTCTCATGGCAGAGTGCGGAGCCGTCGGCAATGGTCTGCGGGAAAAAACGGAGTCGCTCGCCGGGAAACTCCCCCCCGAAGCGGTGAAACTTTCCGTCTATATCGGCAGCATCCGCAACAAACTGGCTCATGAAAGCGAACCGCAAATATCACAGGAGGAGTTCCAACTTTTCGATGCCGCCGCCGAAACACTTCTGCAAATCCTTGAAGAACTGAAAAATCCCGCAGTCATCCCTCCGCAAGAAACAGCAAAATATATTGAAGAGGAAGAAGATGAAACAGAAGAAACTCCCGTTTTCTTCAAGACCCGTATTACCGGTTTTATCCCGCTGGCGCATCTGGTTTTCGGCGGAGAACTTCTCTGGCGCAGTTTCTGCCGCGGCTGGGAATATCTTGCGCTGCTGCTGGCGGAGTTTCTCGGACTTGCATCTGTCATTTACTCCCTGTGGAACAGGGCGTTCGGAGCGTGGTTCGGAGCTGGAGCGGCACTGCTGGTCTTCTGCTGGCTCATCAGCATTTGGGATAAACTCCGCCGTGCCGATGGTACGCTTCCCGGAAAACTGGCACTCTTTCCGCTTGCCAACACCGTCTATTTTGCCGTCTGCCTGTGGGAGAATTTCGTTCTCTTTTATTTCATTGCCGCGCTTGCTTTATTCGGTTGTATGGGCGGAGGCATCTGTTTCCTTTTGAGCCGCGAATGGGTCATTGCCGCTGTCTGCGGCGCTTTGAGTTACCTTGTCTCCCTGACCGTCTGTTTTCTGACCCGTGGAGGCGAACGTGAATAAAACGGTTCTCATCCATACGCTCGGCTGCCGTTTGAATTCCGCCGATACCGCACTTCTGACCAGCCGTCTGGCAGAAGCGGGCTACACTCCGGTAAAAGAGGGTTCTGCCGATCTGATCGTGGTCAACAGTTGTACCGTTACTGCGGAAGCCGCCCGCAAAAGCCGTCAGGCAGTGCGGAAGTTCCGCGCCGCCTCGCCGGACGCCGTCATCATCGTTACCGGGTGCGGTGCCGAAAGCGACCGTGAGGCTTTTCTTGCCGACAAAGCGGCATCCGCAGTTATCACCAATCCGGAAAAACGGCAGATCGTTCCGCTGATTTTGGAGTATCTGAACAGCCGGGATACCGCCTCCGTCGGCGGCAGGGCGAAAAGTCTGACCGAAAATGCAGAACCTTTCTTTGAAAACACATTCAGTTCTTTCCCGTTCCGCAGCCGTGCTTTCATCAAGATACAGGAGGGTTGCAACAACTGCTGCTCTTACTGTATCGTACCGTACACCCGCGGACATGAACGCTCCCGTGATTTTGCCGAATGTATCGCGGACTGCCGCCGTGCGGTGGAGACGGGCTTCCCGGAAATCGTCCTGACGGGTGTCAATACCTGTGCTTACAGCGACCACGGTAAAGTTCTGGAAGATCTGATCCGTGAAATCGCCGCCATTGAGGGTGATTTCCGCATACGGCTGAGTTCAACAGAACCTGCACCCGACAATCTCGGTTTGCTCGATGTAATGGCATCCGAACCGAAAGTATGCCGTTTTCTGCACCTCGCCCTCCAACACGGCTGTGACCGTATTCTGCAAAAGATGAACCGCCATTACACCCGTGACATCTATGCGCATTTCGTCCGCTCGGCGCGGGAACGGATACCCGATATCCACATCGGCAGTGATTTGATCGTGGGTTTCCCCGGTGAAACGGAAGAGGATTTCGCCGACAGCTGCAATTTTATCCGTCAGATCGCCTTTGCCAATTTGCATATCTTCACCTACTCCAAACGCCCCGGAACTCCGGCGGCGGAAATGCCGGATCAGGTTCCCGGAAACACCGCGCAGGAGCGGTACCGGCTTTTGAAACAGATCGCCGATGTTTCGCACCGGGAGTTCCTCCGCAGCAACGTCGGCAAAACGCTGCCTGTCATCTTTGAACGGGTCGGGAAAGACGGTTTCGCCCGCGGCTGGAGCGATAACTATATTGAAGTACGGCGTCCGGCGGAGGAAGTTCCGCTCGACCGGATCGTGCCGATCGTCATAAGACCGGAAGATTTTACCGGTTCACAGGAAGTCTTGAACTAATTGACAAGGAAGTCACCATGAAAAAACAACTCTTCTCTCTCTTTGCAGTTTTGACCGCTCTTTTTACCGGCTGTTCTCTCAACGATGTTGCCGTTTCACTGGCACAGGAGCGCATCCGCAAAAGTCACGCCTCCTGTATTCTGCTCAAAGACGGTCATATCATCACACAGGAGAGCGGAAAGGGACTGGCTCCGCTTTTCACTGTACTGGATAAATACAGCAAAGAGATGAATGGCGGCGTGATCGTCGATAAGGTCATCGGCAAGGCGGCGGCATCTCTCGTCATCTGCGGAAAAGCATCCGCCGTTTATACCGAACTTATCAGCGAACCCGCACTGGAACTGCTGAAAAAACATGGAGTGAAAGTTCAATACGGGAAGTGTGTTCCGCAAATCCTCAACCGCAATAAAAGCGGACTTTGCCCCATGGAAGAACGTGTAGCCAAAATCGACGACCCGCAGAAAGCAGTTGAAGTGCTGCGTACCGCGTGTGCCGCATTGAATAAAAAATAAAATATATGGAGATTTGATCCGATGGCCCAGACAATTGATTTGAATGGTTCCTGGCAGTTGAGTTTTCTGCTGCCGGGAGAGAAGCAGCGGCGGGTACTGCCCGCAACAGTGCCGGGTGAGGCAGAAGCCGAATTGGCAAAAAACGGTCTGCTGGGAGATTTGATCCCGCCCGACCGGATCGATGCTCTCTACGATACCGCCCCGGTCGAATGGGAGTATTCCCGCAATTTTACGACACCGGCAGTTCAAAAGGGCGAAAAAGTCTATCTGGTCTTTGACGGGATCGACACCGGCAGTTCCATCTTCCTCAACGGCGAACTGATCCTTGAAACGGATAATGCACTGATCCCGCACCAGGCCGATGTGACCGGCAAACTGAATTCCGAAGGGGAAGAAAATGCTCTTACGGTCGTTATCCAAAGCGATGTGGAGGCATCCCGCAAATACGGCGCACCTGTTCCGGGGGCGGCTCTGGGGTGCTGTCAGGGAGCGTTTCTGCGCAAGGCACGGCACGTGTGGGGCTGGGACAATGCCCCCGTTCTGCCGCTGCGGGGCATCTGGCGCGGTGTGTATCTGGAAATTGAAGATGCCGTCGGGATCGAAGACCTTTACTGTTATACCATGCGGGTAAACAAGGAGAAAAATTTCGCCGATCTCGGTTATCAGTGCGCCCTCCGTCTGCCGGAAAACTGCAAATACACCGATTACACGCTGCGGGCGGAACTGGCGTTCGACGGAGAGGTGTGCGCCGCAGAAGAGATCGTCGTGCAGACCTTTTACGCCGCTATGGAACGGGAACGCCCCGTCCATGTGGAAAATCCGAAACTCTGGAACCCCATCGGTTACGGCGAACCCAATCTTTATGATTTCACCCTGACACTTTTCCACAAAGGAAAACAAATCGCACAGGAGAAACGCAGAGTCGGTCTGCGGCAGATCGAACTTATCCGTACCCCGGTGCTGGATGAAAACAGCAACGGCGAATTCGTCTTCTGCTGCAACGGCGAAAAAATCTACATCCGCGGAACCAACTGGAAAGTGCTGGACAGTTTCCACTCCCGTTCACAGGAGAGACTGCTGCCCTCGCTTGAACTGGCGAAAAAGTGCAACTGCAATATGATCCGCGTCTGGGGCGGCGGCGTCTACGAAGAGAAGGCTTTCTTCGACTGGTGCGACGCCAACGGTATGCTGGTATGGCAGGACTTCATGTTCGCCTGTGAATCCCCCGCACCCAATGAACTGTTTGAAGAGAACGTTTACCGTGAAGCGGTCAGTGTGGTGCGGCAGTTCCGCAACCATGCTTCTCTTGCACTGTGGTGCGGAGACAACGAGGCGGACAACGCTTTCTTCTGGGGCGATTTTGTCCCGGCGGCACTCCGTCCCAACGACAACAACATCTCCCGCAAGATATTGAAACGTGCTGTGCGTGAATACGATCCGTGGCGGGATTACATGGAAAGTTCGCCCTACATTGACGATTCTCTCCTCCCCCGCCGTTCCGACCGGAATATGGACGTCTATCTGACCCGTGTGCCGGAATTGCACTACTATCCGGACGGCGGCGATTATCCGGCCGCCTTCGACCGCTGCAAGGCGCACTTTATCAGCGAAGCCGGGCCGTTTTTCTACAATGCCATGAGCGAAACACCGGAAATTCTGGAACGGGAACTTCCCCGTATGCGCAAACATTGGAACACCGGAAAATATGAGTTCACCATTCCCCACCAGACCAGCGATTATCTGGTTCACTGGATCGAATCGGTCAAAGAGCATCTGCAATTCCGTTTCAACGAGGTTCCGACGCCCTCCGATGAAGACATCTTCCGTCTTGTTGATGCGGTAAATATCTCTGTGTCAGAAGATTTCAAATATGCGATCGAATCGTTCCGGCGGAGAAAATTCCGCACAACGGGGCTGATCTGGTGGTCGCTTTGCGATATGTGGCCGATGGCATTCAACTTTTCTGTGACCGACTATGCCGGAAAGGTGAAACTGCCCTTCTACTGGATCTCCGCCTCACAGGAGGAGCGTGTCATCATCGGTGAAAAGTGCGGCAACACCATTAAACTGTGGGCTGTCAATGACACCGTAACTCCTTTTGCCGGAACGTGCAAGGTGACATCGACCGATGCTGACGGCAAACGTGCTGAACTCTCTGAAATCGCCTTTGAGTGTCCGCCGAACGACAGAGTGGAGATCGGTTCTGTTGAAGTGACCGGTCAGCGGCTCCTGCTTTTCGACTGGGGACGCAAAAACCACATCATCACCGGCAGTGCGCCGTGGTCACTGGCGGCCAGTCTGATCTGGAAAAATATCCTGAAAAAAGAGTACGCCGTCTATACGCCGTAGAAACGGCCGGACGGGGCAGAGCCGACTTCCGGCAATGCCCCGGAAAGCCGCGTCTGCGTCCTGTTCGGTTTAAGTCAAGAGCGGAAAACCAGGAGGTTCATTTAAATTTAAGGCTCTGTACGAAAGGTTGACTGATTTTTACAGGGGCTTCGGAATGCTTCGTCCGCTCAACGCCCCGATAAAATACGCTACGCTCTTTTATCGGGGCATCGCTCCCGGCGAGAGGTATTGCCGCAGATGCGGCAATATTGACGCTGCGCTTGTACTTTCGCCGCCATTTTAAGGCGGCGACCAGCGTTCCGCCGCTGGATCACGTCCGGGTACGACCCGGGGCGGGGTACGCGCTGCGCGCGGATTTTTTTATCAGTCTATGTTTAGTACACAGCCAAATTTAAATGAATTCTCTGTCTGAAATCAAAGCGGCATTTGTTCCCGGTACCATGCGGCAGTCCGTTTTAAGCCATCCTGTATAGAAACTTCCGGTTTATAGCCCAATTTTTCAGCAGCCCAACTGATATCTGCAAAAGAGTGCGGTATGTCTCCTTTGCGCTTTTCCCTGTAAACAGGTTTTACCGCAGGATCTCCGCACAAATATTCAAACAGTTCATTCAGCGTCGTCCGTTCGCCGCAGGCGACATTATAAACCGTATTCGCATGTTCCGTTTTCAGCGCAAGCAGATTTGCCTGAACGACATTATCAATGTAGGTAAAATCACGGCTGTTGCTGCCGTCACCGTAAATCACGGGGCTTTCGCCGTTTCGTAATGCGGCAATGAACTTCGGAATTACTGCGGCATAGGCTCCATTGGGGTCCTGACGTTTGCCGAATACATTAAAATAGCGTAAACCAATCGTTTCAAATCCGTAAACGCGGTTGTAGTTTTCGGCAATGCTTTCATTCATCTGTTTGCTCAACGCGTACGGGCTCAACGCCTTACCGGTAAAAATCTCCTGTTTCGGCAAGTGTCCGTCATCTCCGTAAACAGAGGAACTGGAAGCATAAATAAAACGCTTTACTCCCGCCAGACGCGCGGCTTCGATCATATTGCAGAACCCCTGCACATTGACTTCAAAACTGGCTTGCGGATTTGCCACAGAACGCGGTACGCTGCCCAACGCAGCCTCGTGAAAAACATGATCGCAGCCGTCCACTGCCCGCTTGCACGTTTCAAAATCCCGAATATCGCCTTCGAGCAGTTCAAATGCCGGATTTCCGGTACACTGCTTCAGATTTTCGCGTTTCCCTGTAAAAAAATTATCGAGAACAACAACTTCACAGCCTTCTGCAAGAAGGGCATCCACGAGATTGGAACCGATAAAACCGGCTCCGCCTGTTACACAAATTTTCATTTTACAATCTGCCATCCGTCAGTTTCTCCGGCAGAACTCCTTTTATATCATAAATGACCGATTTCCCATCCGAAAAACGGGCGACATCCAAACCAGTAAACTTTTTATGAGCAACGGCTAACACAATCGCATCATACGTTTTGCACTTCAATTCAGAAATATCCCGGACAGATCGGACACCGTACTCTTTTGCTACCTCTTCCGGATCGGCCTCCGGATCAAAAACCTCCACCTGACAGCCGAATTCCTGTAAGCCGTAAACAACATCGATCGCACGGCTGTTCCGGATATCCGGACAGTTTTCTTTGAACGTGATCCCTAATTGCAGAACTTTGCCGTCTTTGACTTTCCGATCCTTTTTTATCAGCAGTTTTACAACTTCTGCTGCAATGTATTTGCCCATACCGTCATTGATGCGGCGACCGGCAAGGATCACTTCCGGCAGATAGCCGAGTGATTGCGCTTTGTGGGTCAGATAATAGGGGTCAACACCGATACAATGTCCGCCGACCAAACCCGGTTTGAACGGCAGAAAATTCCATTTTGTTCCGGCTGCCGCCAAAACTTCATGGGTGTCGATCCCGATCAGATGAAAGATTTTTGCAAGTTCATTTACGAAAGCAATATTCAAATCCCGCTGACTGTTCTCGATCACCTTTGCCGCTTCTGCGACTTTTATGGAACTGGCTTTATGGGTTCCGGCAGAGAGAATACTGTTGTAAAGCGCATCGACGATTTCGGCAGTTTCAGGAGTGGACCCGGAGGTGATTTTCAGGATCTTCGTGAGGGTATGTTCTTTATCGCCGGGATTGATCCGTTCGGGGGAGTAACCGCAGAAAAACTCCTGATTGAATTTCAATCCGCTGAATTTTTCCAGCACCGGCACGCACTCTTCTTCGGTGCAACCGGGGAAAACGGTGGATTCAAACACAACGATCGCTCCGGCTTTCATCACTTTCCCGACAGTCTCGCTGGCGCGGTAAAGCGGAGTCAAATCCGGCCGGTTATACTTGTCCACCGGGGTCGGAACGGTCACGATGAAGAAATCACGATCGCGCAAATCATCCGGATCACTGCTGTAACGGAGTTTCTCTGCGGCTCTGAGTTCGGCAGAAGAGGTTTCGCAAGTCACATCCTCAAAGCGGCGCAAAGCCTCCAATCGGGACTCTTTTACATCAAAACCGACAACGTCAAATTTTTTTCCGAACTCAACAGCCAGCGGCAAACCAACGTAACCGAGTCCGATCACACCGATTTTCAGTTTACAGTTTTTAATTTTTGAAAGCATCTGTTGCTCCTGTTGCAAAGTGATATTAACGTTTCTCCGGTGGATTTTGAGCGAGCAATTCCTTAACGCGCTGTTCTTCCGAAAGCGGACAAACCAGAACCGCATCACCGGATTGGATCAGCGCGATACCGTGCATCCCGATCACTCCCAGCGTAATACCGGCATCGCCGATGAGTACATTGTCGCCGGAATCCAGAGCAATCACATCGCCTTTGATCACATTCCCATTTTCATCCAGCGGATACAACGAACGCAGACTGCTCCACGAACCGATGTCGTTCCAGCAAAAATCGACCTTGCCGACTTTCACGTTTTTCGTCTTTTCCATAATTGCATAATCAATGGAAATGTTTTCACAGGCGGCGAAGTCTTTATTGAAATCTGCTCCATTTGCCCAATTTGTGATTTTTTCCGCCAACGCGGGAGTATGCTGCTGAAACTCTTTTTCAATAGCATCGGTACGCCAGATGAAAATTCCGCTGTTCCAGAGATAATTTCCGTCCCGCAGGAACTGTTCTGCGGTTTTCCGGTCCGGCTTCTCTCTGAATTCCTGAACTTCGGCAAAATCCGCCTCAAATTCTCCCGCATGGATATAACCGTAACCGGTTGAGGGTTTATGCGGAATTATCCCCAGAGTTACGAGGCAGTTGGTTTGAGCGATTTCCACCGCTTTTACAATCGCCTGCTGAAATTTCTTCACCGGCGAAATAACATGATCTGCGGGCAGCAGAACCATCGTTGACTGAGGGTCCCGCTGTTTCAGCAGAGCGGTTGCCAGCGCGATACAGGGGGCGGTATTGCGTCCTGTCGGTTCACCGATAATATTTTCGGCGGGCAACGGCAGTAATTCGCGGGATTGTTCCACAAATTCCTGATTGGTAATGACCAGGATACGCTCTGGCGGGATCAGGGGGAAAAGACGCAGAACCGTCTCTTCGATCAACGGTCTGTCACTGCTCAGCGGCAAAAATTGTTTCGGGCGATTTCGTCTGCCGACCGGCCAGAAACGTTCGCCTCTTCCTCCCGCCATGATCACAGCGTAGAGATGAGAAAAATCCCGATTCATGCGTCCTCCCTTATTGCCGCCGTAAAATTCTCAACCTTCAGCGATGGGGCTTACCATTCCCACCGGATAAATTACAGTCTTTTCATAATTTACCATAACATAAAAAAAAATCAAGTTTACGGTGCAAAAAAACAGAGATAATCGGCAGAACCACCCCGGGGAAGAGTGTTTCCGGCTGCTTCCTGTCGGGACAACTGCCGGAAACGTTTCTTTGACAAGACGGAGACGATGACACTGCGACTATTGGGAAGGCATTGAAACTGCCTCAAAGATCCAACTGCTTCAACAACTGCCGGTAACCGTTGAAAAGGGCTCCGGTATCATTTGCGCCGGCAAGGAAGTTTACGCCGCGTTTGCGCCAGCGTTCAAACTGACATTCGGCATACGCGCCGAGGATTTTTCCGGCTTTGAGCGTTTTTTCGCAGATGGTATCGATAACTTGCCCCACTTCCGGATCGTCCCATTGACCGGCCTTGCCCATGCTTATCGTCAAATCGTAAGGACCAACGAGAATAGCATCGATACCGGGAACGGAGAGGATCTCATCCAGATTGCGAAAGGCTTCGATGTGTTCGATTTGAATGATGACCAGCGGATCTTTTTCAGATGCCGCATAATATTCATCCATCGGAATCGTTCCGTAGGCGTTTCCGCGGCGGAAACCGCATCCCCGGGTGCCGGTGAGCGGATAACGACATGCACTCACGGCATATTCGGCATCGGCTTTGGTCAATACCATGGGAATAATGATCCCGGCGGGGGCGAAGTCGATGATTTTTTTGATCTCCGTGTGGTCGCAGGCGGGAACGCGGAAGAATGGAGCGCAATCCGTGCCTTTGAGAGCCATAATATGCAGCATCGCTGTCTGACGGTCCATTACGCCGTGTTCGCCGTCGATCCAGCAGAAATCAAATCCGGCTTCGGCAGATATTTCAGTTACGGTCGGGTCGGTGAAGGTGATGACGCATCCTTTGCAGAGTTTGCCCGCTTTGACGGAGGAAAGAAATTTATCCAGATTATTGTAACGCATAGTTGCGAACTCCTCAGTTAGTTTTGGTTTATGGATAATTTACAACCGGAAGTTATCTTTTTCCAATGAAAGAAGAAAAATTTTGTAAAATAAATGGCTGTGTACTAAACATAGACTGATAAAAAAAATCCGCGCGCAGCGGCCGAACGTCGGCCTCGGTAGTGGTCGGCTGTCGCCCCGTGCGGGGCTCTCGAGCCTCCGGGGCGTTGAGCGGACGAAGCATTCCGAAGCCCCTGTAAAAATCAGTCAACCTTTCGTACAGAACCAAATAAATGATGCAATGAGGGTATCTTTCCGGATTGATACTGGTTCGGCGCGGGATTGCAAAAAGACAATTTGAACTTTGAAAAGAAGCGGATTTTTTTGACATTTTCCAATCCTTTTCTTATGATTTTATTTGTAAAAAAACATAAATGCCTGTAAGTTATGCAAGATACCGCAGAAAGTACAGATGCAGAATGAACTGCATTTTTCATCCAATGGCTGAAAAAATTCATACGGAGGAACTATGAATACAACCCCTCATATCACATTTGACGGATTTCCGGAAATCGTTTTCAATACCGTTATTACCGCTGACGGCAATGATCCGGAGATGCTTGACTGGCAGAATTCGGGCGACTGCTTTACGGCGGTCACTCCCGGCGGCGAATGGAAACTCCGCATTACCCCCAGAGGAAAAAATATCGATGTTGCTTTCTCCGGCAGAAAAAGCAGAAAAATCGACCGCCTGACAATTACGCTCTTTCAAATCCCGGAATTCAATGCAGATCACGTTCTGCCGCAGGCTGTCCGCATGGGCGGATGCGAGGCGTATGATTTGAAAAAGATGTCCGCCCCGGCTGAATTTACGGGGGAACTGCTCACCTCTGTTACCAGAGCGGGTGTTACTCTTCAATATTCGACTCCGTTCCACGGAGGCTTTCCTGTTTTCTTCAGGGGAACGGCTGACAAAGGATGTATCCGGAATTTTCGTGCAGTCTCTCAAATCGACTTTTATGAACCGGAAGAGTTTGCTCTGCCCGTTCTTACGCTCCGCTCTTCCTCCGACGGTTTCGCCATGCTCGAAGAGTACGGCAATGAAAATGTTGATACCCCCAAAACATTCGGAACTCCCGCTTACGGCTGGAACAGTTGGGATTATTACCGCTGGACCATTACCGAAGAAGAGGTGCTGAAAAATGCCGAATTCATTGCGAAAGATACGATCCTTTCCAAACATATCCGCCGGATCATCATCGATGACGGCTGGCAATACTGCTACGGCGAATGGGAAGCCAATCACTACTTTCCATCCGGCATGAAGTCCCTTGCTGATGAAATCACAAAATTGGGGTTTGAACCCGGTCTCTGGTTCGCCCCCGCCATTGCGGAACCGCACAGCCGTATCGCCCAGTGGGATCATGATATGCTTGCCGGAAGTGTCGGCGGTCAGCCCTGCCTTGCATTTGAGTGCATGCGCCGTTTCGGTTTCATCCTCGACCCGACCGTTCCGAAAACCCAAAGATTTCTGGAAAATCTTTTTCGCCGGTATGCGGATATGGGGTACCGTTACTTCAAGCTGGATTTTCTCTATGCCATGACCAAAGCCCCCCGTTATGCAGATCGTTCGATACGCCGTGATGAACTGGTGCCGCGTCTGCTTGAACCCATTTGCAGAGGAGTTGGCGGGAAAGCCGCCATTCTCGGATGCAACTACCCTTATACCGGGGGCAATGCACAAATTGAAGCCGTCCGGGTCGGGGCGGACATCCATGCACTCTGGGAGCGGTTGAAAGCAAATATGCCCGCAGTCGCGGCGCACTTCTGGTCAAACAAGAAACTGTGGTATAATGACCCCGATTTTGCCCTGTGCCGCTGTGCAGAGACCAGCAATGATCCGGATATGAAACGGTTGAAGGCACTTTATCCGTACGTTACACCCGATGATGCTTTCTCGGAAGAACGGGAGTTCGTCCTTGCGGGAATGACCCGTCAGGAGGTGGAAGTTCTGCTCAGTGCCGTCCTTATGGCGGGAGGAGCGATCAATCTTTCGGACAATTTACCGCTGCTCAATGAAAACGGTCTGGAAATGCTCCGCAAACTGGTCCGTGCCGAATCCGGGGAAGCCGCGCGTCCGCTGGATCTTTTCACTTCAAGACTGCCGTCGTACTATTTGCAGAACTTGCGCCATGGACACCGTGCATTGCTGGTCAACTGGGGAGAAGAAAACGCGTTGCGGCAGTTGGATCTTACCCGATACGGCATTTCCGCATCGACCGGGACTGATTTCTGGAGCGGGAAAAAAATCACCATCCGCAACAGCCGTCTGGAATTCGAGCTGCCGCCGCACAGTTGCAGACTTATCACATTCTGAAGAGAAAAACCAGAAGGTCAACAGGCGGCGAAGCCGAAAGCCTCTGCTTCGGGCTTTTATAAGGAAAAAAAACGGAAGTGAAAAAAGTTGTTTTTTACAGGGTAAAACCTGCGAAACGCTCTTTTTCAAGTCCTTGTATTTTTTCCCAAACTGTATTTTTTATAAGATACCGGAACAAGGACTTCAATGGCAGTCCTTCCTTAAAACGCTCTGCTGTCTTACAAAAGAGGGAGCAGAGCGTTTTCTGATCATAAATTACTCTGTTTTGTTCACGATCGTAACAACACGCTGTGGGAACGGGATATTCAATCCGGCATTTTCAAGCGCGGGCTTTAAGGCGGCTTTTACCTGCCAGTAAGCATCCCAATAAGTTTCTGTTTTTGCCCAGAAACGGATTGTCAGATTTACTGAACTATCGGCAAGAGTATCTACATGCACTTCATACGCAGGGTCTTTCAGTACCAGCTCATGTTCCTGAAGCATTTTCTTAATAACCTCTACGCCTTTTTCGATATCATCGCTGTATGAAACGCCTACGCTCAATACGGCGCGCCGGGTTTCATTCCGCGAATAATTTGTTACCGGAGTGCCGAATATGACGCTATTGGGGACTGAAACATAAATACCCTCAAATGTCATAACTTCCGTGCAGAAAATTCCAATTACCTTTATTGTGCCTGAAATTGCTCCGCACTGTACAAAATCTCCTGTTTTATACGGACGCAATATCATAAGCATCAATCCTGCTGCAATATTGCTCATGGAATCTTTCATAGCCAAAGCGACAGCCAGTCCGACAGTACCGAGGACTGTGAGTATGCTTGCGGTATTAACCCCGAACAAATCAAGAACAATTAAAAGAGCAAGCAGCCAGATAATGCCTTTTACAAATACAAAAACAATATGACTTACAGAGTCATCGATTGCTCTGACTTTTTCACTTGTATTGGTAATTATTCTTTTTGCAATACGGGTAAAAATCCATGCCAGCAGGATTGTAAGCAATACCAGCAACATTATTTTTCCCAAATGGATAATAGTGTTGCTGTGTGTATTCCACAACTGCTTTACACACTCCCCGAAATTGCCGGATTGAATCGGTTGTGCAATTTGACTGATGACTTTCTCTGTGTTGGAAACCGTTTGAGTTGCAGCTTCTTCTTTCATGTTAACCCCTTTTATTGGCTGTTGTTGATATAAACTGACTTGTGTACCATTTACACCCTGCTGAAATATATCATATTTCTTGTTTTTTTGCAAGTGAACCAATTTCAAAAGTATTGGCATTTTTTATTAATTTTACATTTGATCGTGCCGTAGAACCATTTTACGGCATCACTTTTGGCTTTTTTGCGAAAAAAAGCCTGAAAAATCAAGTTTTTGAGTGTACACCTCCATTTCCGTCATCGACGGAGTTTGTCCGTTTTTATTTTTTGTGAACTTAATATGCTTTATTCCAACATATTAAACAGTTGTTTTACTGTTAATGCTATGATGCTGAACATCAGATGGCATAAGACTTTCCAATGACCTTTTACCCTGATGTGATGCACACCATAGTTGTCTTTCAAATCCGACCACACCAACGCAATGCGTTTGTCAGGAATCTGGAATGGCGGACAACTTCCAATATCCGCAAAAACTCCTTCATTTTTCCAGTTATTTCGCCAATTTCTTCTTCCACCATTGGAAAAAGATAACTTTCTGTTGTATAGTACATGTCGAACAATCTGTTCATTTTTACCTCCGGTCGCTAACCAGAGTATAAAATGCACTTTTGTCAAACAACCCGTTACATCACAAAATTTGGGACATTAACAATGAATACAAACAGTTTTGCAGTGGAAACTTCATGCGCCTACAACTCCTGGCCCATGTGTCAGGCATTGAACGGTCGGCTTATCTGCGCATACAGCCGGGGCGAAAAACATGATATCATCGAACCCGCCCGTGCAGTTTATGCCCGCTCCAGTTCCGACGGCGGCAGAACATGGGGCGGAGAAACACTTGTCTGCAACACGCCCGACTGTGCCGATGTCGCCATCGGCAAAGGCCTTGACAATGACGGAAAAATGCTTTTGTGGGTGCGCGAAGGCAATCAGAACTACAAGTACCGTCACGTTCTCTACCGGACGGCGGACGGCGTAAACTGGGAATATGTCACCGAGTCCGGACTTCCCGATGATGTGGTTCAAATCACCGATGTCATCCACGTTCCGGGGGGCGGGATGATGGCTTTCTGGTTCGCCGGGAACTACTCCGGCAATCCCCGCAACTACTGGGGCAAGATCGTCAGTGCGGACAACGGCAAAACGTGGCAGTGGGATATCATCGAAGACAACCTCTCCATTCCGGAGTGGGTCACAGAACCTTCTGCCGTTTATCTCGGGGACGGAAAAATCTTCATCATTGCCCGCACCGAATGCAATCAGAAAGATGTTATCGGCGGACAGTTTCAAATCACCTCGACCGATTTCGGCAGAACATGGAAAAAGGCCCGTACCAACATCCTTGATGTTTTCTGCTCCACCCCCAGTCTGGTTTTCGATTCTGAAACCAATCAAATCTTCAATTACTATTACTGGCGCGGCAAAGGCAAGCTGAACTGCCGGGTCGCCGATGCGGATTTCATCTTCGACAAGCCTGACCAGTGGGCAGAACCGGTAACGGTCGCAACGGGCAGTCAGTGTCCTTTTGATGCCGGAAACGTCAATGCCACAGTTCTTGGCAGTGACCATATTCTGGCATGGTATTCCGGAGAATTTCCGCACACCAAAATTCTTGTTTCACCCGTTCCCCAAACAACTTTTCAATAAAAAACAAAAATAAACAGACGATTGCAAGTAAACGCACCACCTTGAAACAACAGAGGTGCGTTTCGTCTTACAATCGTCGCAGGCTGTTTTTACAGCAATATTTTATGAGAACCGGCTTGTAAATTACCATGCTGAAATTATATTAAAACGAGGTATTTTTTAATTTACAGAAAATCAGTTGAATATGTTCTATTTTTGCAAAGATTGTCCCCGGCAGTGCGGGGTCATGCGCCCGGAGACGGGTTCTGAAAGTACGGTTTTATCCGGCGTTTGCGGTTCTCCGCGGCAGCCGGTGGTCGCCCGCGCGGGATTGCACTTCTGGGAAGAACCGGTCGTCAGCGGCGAAAAAGGTTCCGGAACAGTTTTCTTTTCCGGATGCAACCTCCACTGCGTCTTCTGCCAGAATTACAATATCAGCACCATGCGGCAGGGAAAGCAAATCTCCGTTTCACGCCTGAAAGAGATCTATCAGGAGTTGATTTCTCAAGGCGCACACAATATCAATCTCGTAACGCCCGGACACTATTCCAGTGCCATTCTGGAAAGTCTCGCCGACCCGCTCCCCGTCCCGGTAGTCTATAACACCAACGGGTACGATTCGGTGGAGACCCTGCGGAAGTTCGAGGGGAAAGTCCAGATCTATCTGCCCGATTTGAAATATATGGATAATGCCCTTGCCGCCCGTTACAGCGGCGCAAAGGATTATGTGGAACGGGCAACTGCTGCCATCCGTGAGATGTTCCGCCAGACGGGACCCTTTGAATTTGACGATGACGGTATGCTCCGCAAAGGGGTCATCATCCGTCATCTGATCTTGCCCGGATGTGTGGAAAATTCGCTCAAAGTGATCCGCTTTGTGGAGGAGAATTTTGCTCCCGATGAAGTCATTTTCAGTTTGATGCGTCAATACATCCCCTGCGGCAGGGTTTCTGAAACGGAATATCCGGAGTTGAACCGCAAGGTAACGCAGGAAGAGTACGATGTTGTCGAAGAAGCCCTCTTCAATTCCACGATCGAAGCGGGTTTCGTTCAGGACGATGAGTCCGCCAGCAAAGAGTTCATCCCCGATTTTGACGGTTCCGGGGTGCTGTAATTCAGCGCAGCAGAAACACCAGTGCGCTCATGCTTTTCAGCTCTTCCAAGTGGAGTTTTCCGTTCTGAAGTACGATTTTTTCACCGTTGTTCAGCGTTCCGGCAATGCGTCCGGCATCTGTCGGAATATCCAGTTCTGCCGGAGCATCTTCAAAGAGATGCAGTACAAGGACTTCGCCCTTTGCCGATTTTCTGCGGCAGAGCTGATACCCTCTGGGCGTGTAGAATGCGGAACTTGTCAGATGACGCTCCTGCGTGGAGGAACCCTCTTCAAGCACGTCGTACGCTTCCTGATAAAGAGCAACGGCTTTGCGGATGGCATCTTTCTGAAATTCTGAATAATACGCCGCATCCCCCGAAAGACACATGCGCCCGAGAAATCCCCCCGCCAGCAGGTAGCCTGTGCGCAGCGGATCTTCGCCCTGCCGCAGCGTACACCAGACCTGATTCATGCGGAAAGGGATCTGTTTGAGCGTATCCGCCGCCACCAGCGGCAGAGCCACTCCTTCGTGACAATCCGTACAACTTGCCATACTGCCAACTTGCATCCAGCCGGGAGAGAGGCGGTTTCCGCCCGATGAACAGATTTCCAAGACCAGTTCGGGCAGTTCGCGCCGCACTTTTCCGTAGAAAGCATAGATACTTTCAAGCAGTTCTCCCACTCCGGCGGAAGCACTGCCTTTTTCAGAGTCCGCCAGATGGATCTTTGCGTTGTAGTCCACTTTCATATAGCCGAAGTTGTATTTTTTCAGAAAACCGATCACCCGTTCGTCGAGATACTCCTGCACCTCTTTTTTGCGGAAATCCAGAAAATGGCGGTCGGTGTTGAGGCGGTATTCCTCTCCGCGGAAGGTCACGAACCAGTCCGGATGCGCTTTGTAGAGCGGCGTATTTGCCATGGCGCACTCAAATTCAAACCAGATGCCCGGGATCATGCCTGCTTCACGGATCTTTTCGACCAGCATCCCGAAGCCGGACGGATAGATCGAGTCCACCGGTTTCCATTCTCCGATGCCCGGCTGTTTGGTTATGACATCTCTGCCCCAACCGCCGTCGATCACGAAATAACGGAAACCGAGTCCACGGACATTCTCAATGACCGGAAGCAGATTTTTTTCGGTCGGGCAACCCCAGGTGGTGCAGAATTCGTTGAAGAGGACCGGCAGATCTTTTTCCGCTGCGGGCATGGGGAATTCCGTCCGTTTGAGCGGATATTCCGTCAGGCGTTCCAATGCCTTTTCCATCGAACCTTTCACACAGGTCAGGACGGCGGAAAAGGTGGTGTAACTCTCTCCCGGCTCAAGCGTATAACGCCAGTCGGCAAAGTCGAAATCCACCGGTCCGCCGGAGAGAGCGAGAAAGTCTCCGTTTCTGGAAATGCACATCTGCCACGGCTGGACCGCAGCCAACTGTACCGCCCACGAAACGCCCGCCGCAGTATCGGTAAGACCGGCTGTCGGAAACCACTCTCTTGTGGTCATACTGCTGCGCTGACCGTAACGCACGGCGGTCGGCCAGCCGCCGTTCCACGGAACGGTGAGGGCAAGTTCTTCAGGGTCGTGGATCATCTCACGCCCTTCGGCACTCCAGCAGGAGCGGTAACGGTATATTTTGAGTGCATCCGGCGCATGATCTTCCCGAAAAGGCGAAAGCATCCCCAGAGAAACGGCTTCGATCATGCCCAGTTCGATTGCGGCTTTACTGCTGTTCCGGACCTCTGTGCGGGTCGTGAAAAAATTTTCGCCGGGGCGGTACTCCAGCGTATGGATCAGTTCGATGCCCCGTTCATCGGCGAAACGGGTGATGACGGTATTGTTTTCGCGGGTCTGTGAGACGAGTTTCTGCTTCTGCACGCTCTCTCCGCCCCGCAGGGTGTCGGCGTAGGCGAACGCATCGCCCATAATGTGCAGCTGCACCATGGACTCCTCTTTGGCAACGATGGAGTCGTTTCCGGAGGCGATATGGTTGCTCCGGTAGCCGACGGTATCGTTGATGTCATGCCGGTGTTCCGGAATATCCTCTTCCATGCCGGAAGGGATCACGCTGAGGATCAGTTTCTCCTGACAGTTCAGAAAAAGAACGGTCATGTCGCCGAATTGGTATTTGCTGTAAAGCGGATATGCTGTTTTCATATTGAATTCTCCCGTTTGCTGTTTTCTATAAAAATACCTCTGTTTGCAGAAAATACAATAAAACCCCCGGGGTTTTCGTAAAAAAAACGGAATAATATTTGCCAAAACGAAGTTTTGAGTGTATCTTATAAACGGATATAGTTTAATACAGGTGTCTGCTTTATGAAAATTTTGAATTGGTATGTGACCCGGGGATTTCTGGTTGCCTTTTCCATGGCGATCGGAATTCTGACTTTTGCGCTGACCGGGGCAAGACTGGTGGCCATTCTGGATCTTATTTCCAGAGGACTGCCTGCGGCGGTTTTTCTGAAATTCATCCTCTATCTGATGCCCATTGTGCTGACGTTCACGATCCCGTGGGCGGTCATGGTGGCGGTGATGCTGGTATTCGGACGGTTGTCTGCGGATTCAGAGATCACCGCCATGCGTTCCTGCGGTGTTTCCATTATGCAGATCGTTTCGCCCATTCTCATTCTGACCTTCGGCTTGACGCTGCTCTGCCTCTATTTGCAGGTGGAACTGGGGCCGCCGCTGCTGGGGGAATCGCGTTCACTCATCAAAAATGCCGCCATGGATAAGCCGCAGGCTCTCTTTGAACCGGGCAAACAGATCCAGTATGAAGATACCATCATCTACATCGGCGACAAAGTCAATGAAACCGACCTCAAAGATATCACCCTCTACAAGATCCGCAACAGCAATATCGAACAGGATATCACCGCCGCCAAAGGAAAACTGGAAGTGGATGGAAAAAACAAAATACTCACCATCCGTCTGCTGGATTGTCTGGTCATCAACCACGATACCAACACCAAAAAGAAACGGGAGTTCTCCGAAACGACCCGCTTTTTCGCCAGTGAACTTGCCTTCCGCTTCGATTACGGCAAAAAAGGCAATGCGGAACGTTTGAGCATACGGGCAAAATATATGAAACTCAAACAGCTTATGGGGCTGATACGGCAGATGAAAGAACGCAATCAGGATACCACCGAACTGGAAGTGGAGATGAACCAGCGTATCGCCTTTGCCCTCTCCCCCATCGCCTTTCTGCTGCTGGGGCTGCCGCTGGCGATCCGTACCAGCCGCAGAGAGACTTCAGTGGGACTCTTTTTGAGTGTTATTCTTGCGGGCGCATTTTTCCTGCTCATCATCGTTTGTGAGTCGTTGAGCAGTTACCCCAAGATTTATCCGCAGTATCTGCTGTGGCTGCCCAACATCGTCTTTCAGTGCCTCGGGGCATACATGACTTACCGCATTTCCAAACGGTGAAACGGCTATGGGCGAAAGCAGTTACATAAAATTTCTTCTGACCGCCGGCGTTATTCTGCTGGCTCTTTGCGGGTATCTCGGCATCGAGGCTCTCGACCGGGTGCGCGAAAGCAATATGCGCGTACTGGAACGGCTGGAAAATCTTGAACGGCAGCTCGCCGGGGGTGCAGCGGCGTTGGAACACGCCCCGAAAACACTGGAAGTCACCCCCATTGCCAACCGGGGATATTTCGACCCTGCCGCCCAGATCGGCGGACGTATGACCATGGCGGTCGGTGCGGACACCGCCAATTTGAACCCGATCATCAACAACGACTCCTTTGCTTCGACCGTTGCCGGGCTTTGCTCCGCTTCTCTGGCGGAACGGAACTTTGAAGACCCCACAAAATTTGAACCCATGCTCGCCCGTTCATGGGAGGTCTCTCCCGACCGCAGATGTTTCCGCATCAAATTGCGCAAAGGGGTGCTGTGGGATGATTTCACCGACCCCGTGACCGGAAAAAAGCACGCCTCCGTTCCGGTAACGGCATACGATTTCAAATTCTTTTTCGATGTCATTTCCGATAAGGACGTCAACTGTGAACCGCTGCGGGTCTATTATGCGGATATCCAATCCTTTGAAGTCCACAATGAATACGAATTTTCCGTCACCTGGAAACGCCCCGCCTACGGCGCACTGGGTTCCACGCTGGGGCTTTCACCGCTCCCCCGCCATTTCTACGATTACGACGGGAAATTTGACGGGAAAAAGTTCAACAATGACCACCGGCGGCACCGCATGATCGTCGGATGCGGCCCTTACCGCTTTGTCCGCTGGGAGAAAGATCAGCGCATCATTCTGAAACGGAACAGCCGTTTTTTCGGCAATGCGCTGGGGGTCGGTGCTTCGCTGGAATACCTCGTTTTTGACATTATCAAAATGCCCAATACCCGTTTTCAGGCACTGCTCGGCGGCAAACTGGACCGCCTCGGTCTGACTCCCGATCAGTGGACACAGCGCACCGGTACGGCGGAGTTCCGGAAGCAGTTCAAAAAGTTCCGTTACCTGCTGCCCCAGTACACCTACATCGGCTGGAACCTGAAAAATGAACTCTTCCGCGACAAACGTGTCCGTCAGGCTCTTACACTGTTGACCGACCGGGAACGCATTCTCAAAGAGGTTTATTACGGTTTGGGCAAAGTGATCTCAAATCCTTTCTTTGCGGAGGGGGTTTACAGTGACCCGGCGTTGAAACCGTGGCCGTACGATCCGGAAAAAGCAAAGAAACTGCTCGCCGAAGCGGGCTGGAAAGACAGCGACGGTGACGGTATCCTTGACCGGGAGGGCAAAAAGTTCTCTTTTGTGATGATGCAGATCGCCTCACACCCCATTCAGCAGCGGATGATGCCCATGCTCAAAGAGGCGTATGCCGCCGCCGGGATCGATATGAAAATCCAGGTCGTGGAGTGGTCAGTCTGCATCCAGCGGCTCAATGAACGTTCTTACGATGCCTGTTCGCTGGGCTGGGCAAGTCCGTTTGAACCGGATCTCTACCAGATCTTCCACTCTTCACAGGCGAAACTGCCCAACAGCAGCAATCATACGGGTTTTGTCAACCGTGAAGTTGACCGCATCATTGAAGAACTGCGTGTGACGTTCGATCAGTCAAAGCGGGTGAAACTCTCCCATGAACTCTGCCGTATTTTCCATGAGGAACAGCCGTACACGTTCCTTTTTGCGCCATACAATCTGACGGCACTTTCGAGCCGTTACAGAAATGCGAAAGTATATCCCGTCGGGCTGCCGGATATCATACTTTGGGTTCCGCACAGTGAACAAAGACCGGTCAGCGGATTGTAAGCAGAAATCGAAAATTCATCAAAAATGAGGTAAATATATGATTCGTACAGTTGTTATCGGTGCTGCCGGACGCATGGGGCGGCGGCTTGTTGCCAACATTCTTGAAAGTGAAACGCTCTCGCTTGCCGGAGCCGTGGAGTACCCCGGTTGTCCGCTTGTCGGAACAGATGCCGGGACCCTCGCCGGGTGCGCCGCCGCCAATGTCGCTGTTACGGACGACCTCAAAGCGGTTCTTGCCAATGCCGATGCGGTGATCGACTTCGCCACCGGTCCGGTCACGGAAGTTGCCGACGCCTGTGCCGCCGCCAATGTCGCAATGGTCATCGGTACGACGGCACTCCCCGCAGAAGAGAAACAGCATCTCGCCGACCTTGCCGCCAAAGGTGCCAAAATCGTTCAGGCGTACAATATGAGCGTCGGCGTCAATCTGCTTTTCAAGCTGGTCAAAGAAGCGGCGGAGATCCTCGGCACGAACTACGATGCCGAAGTCATTGAGATGCACCACAATTTGAAAAAAGATGCCCCCTCCGGAACGGCGGTGCGCCTCGCCGAACAGATTTGCGATGCCTGGGGCTGGGATTACGATAAAGATGTCCGCCACGGGCGGGAAGGTCTGGTCGGTGCGCGTACTGACCGGGAGATCGGTATGCACTCCCTGCGGGGCGGCGATGTGGTCGGCGATCATACGGTGGTCTTTGCCATCAACGGTGAGCGTGTGGAACTGACCCACAAGGCATCCAGCCGTGATACATTCGTCAAAGGTGCGCTGCGGGCGGTGGAATTTCTTGCCGATGCCGCTCCCGGACTTTACGATATGCAGGATGTTCTCGGACTGAAATAAGGAGGTTCAAAATGAAAAAACTTTTGCTCTGCATCTGCTCCGGACTCATCCTCTCTCTGACCGCAGCACCGCCTCCTGCACAGAATACAAAAGGAAAACCCGCTCCCAAAGCGACGGCAACAAAGCCCGCACCCAAGAAAGCGGCTCCGAAGAAACCGGCACCGAAGAAACCGGCGCCGAAGAAGCCCGCTCCCAAAGCCCCTCCGCTCGGCGCACCGGACAAGGGAAAATTCATGCGTATTCTCAGTATGGGTACGGATAATGACGGCAAAGGAATGTATTTCCCCCAGCGGATCGTTCTGCTGACGGGACAGCATGTTTACTTTCAGTTCCGCTGCAATATTCCGCAGAATAAAATCGGCAAGATCCAGATCCACCCCTCGACCGGGAATTATCATTTTGTGGACTCCGATACCGGTGAAGGGGATTGCCTGCTGACAGTCGGCATCAGTTCCAAAACGCCCCAACGCTGCAAAACGCTCAATGTGCGGATGATCCCCATCGACTCCAACAAGTGGCTCGATCACCGCAGAATCCCGGTGGACATCGAATGGGTGCGCCCGCGGACAAGATAATAATGGTAAACATAGACTGATAAAAAAATCCGCGCGCAGCGCGTACTCGCCAGCGGGTGCTACCCGCACGTGATCCAACGGCGGAACGTTGGTCGCCGCCTTAAAATGGCGGCGAAAGTATAAGCGCAGCGTCGATATTGCCTCGCATGAGGCAATACCACTCGCCGGGAGCGATGCCCCGATAAAAGAGCGCAGCATATTTTATCGGGGCGTTGAGCGGACGAAGCATTCCGAAGCCCCTGTAAAAATCAACCTTTCGTACAGCCATAATAATTACAGCATCTTTTCCTTATGCCCGCACATCTGCGATATCGGCTGTGTCGCAGAAAATCATAGTCAGGCGGTCAAGCCCCATGGCACAGCCGGAACTCTGCGGCAATCCGCGGTCAAGAGCTGCGTAAAACTCCGTTGGTTCCGGATAGGCGTGCATTCCCTGTGAAGCACGGTAGGCAAGAGCCGCTTTGAAACGGGCTTTCTGCTCGGCGGGGTCGGTCAGTTCACCGAATGCGTTGGCAAGTTCCAGCCCCGCAATGTAAAGTTCCCACCGTTCCGCCACGGTCGGATCGTCTTTCCGCAGACGCGCCAGCGATGCGCAGTCCGCAGGATAATCGCAGAGAAAAGTCAGTCCGTCTCTGCCCAGTTGCGGTTCGATCTTCGTGACCATAAGTTCATCGAACATATCGTTTTTGCGGGCTTCATCTGCGGAACATCCGGCATAACGGCAGAATGCCTCTTTTACGGTGATGAATTCCGTTTTTTCAAGGTCGATCGCATTGCCCTGATATGTGATGCGGGTCGTGCCGAGGAGTTCTTTTGCCGCCTGAACGATATAACCGGCAGTGAAGAGAGCCTGTTCACGGTACTCCATGCCGCGCTGATAAAATTCCAGCATGGTGAACTCCTCCCGGTGACGGCGGCCGGACTCATTGGCGCGAAAACAGGCCCCGATTTGAAAAATCTTTTCCATGCCTTCCGAAAGCAGGACTTTCATCGCCAGTTCGGGGCTGGTGCGCAAAAAATCGCCCTCCGAACGGACGGACTCAATAAACTCTTCCGGGGCGGGAGCGTGGATCTTTACCGGAGTTTCCACCTCGATAAAGTCATGTTCGTAAAAATAGTTCCGTATCGACCGGAAAAGACCGGAACGCAACTGCAGATTTTTGATTTTATCCATAAAATGAAAACGGGGAAAGTTTTCACTTTCCCCGCATCCTCTGTTTTCGGGCTTACGCCTTGGAAACACGTTCGGCGTATTCACCGGTACGGGTGTCGATCTTGACGGTGTCGCCCTCGTTGATGAAGAGGGGAACCTGGATCTCATAGCCGTTGTCGATCTTGGCGGGTTTGGTCACGTTGGTGGCAGTATCACCGCGGACACCGGGTTCGGTTTCGGTGATGACCTTCTCGATGAAGGTGGGCAGCGTGATTTCGATGGGTTCGCCGTTGTAGAGAACGACGTTGCAGAGGCTCTCTTCGATAAGGAAATACTTCAGATTGCCGAGGAACTCTTCGCTGATGGGCATTTCTTCGTAGGTGTTGGGGTCACTGAAAATGTAGTGATGACCGTCGAAGTAGGAGTAGTACATCTCCCGTTCTTCCAGGTTGGGTTTTTCGATTTTGTCGGTAGGACGGTAGGTTTTTTCCATGCCGGAACCGTTGATGAGGTTTTTCAGACGGCAGCGATAGAGGGCGGTACCTTTACCGGGTTTGCAGAAATCGAATTCGGTGATGAGCCACGGGGCTCCGTCGATCTGGATCTTGAGACCCTTTTTGAGATCGGAGGGATTGAACATTTTATAACTCCTTGTTTTTGTTCAAAATTCAGCGTAACTGTATAATATACACCCGTTTTACGTTTTTTTCAAGCAAAAATATGCTATTTTGCAATCCGGATCGTTTTATAGTATCGTTTCCCCTGATATTCTGCCGAAATTCCGGTCCGGAACGCGCCGGAGGAAATGGGTGGATTTCCTGCCATGACCCGTGCGTAGGATCCGTAATCGTTGAGCGTTATGCTTGTACCATTCGTACGCCAACGGACTCCGCTGGTAACTTTTCGGCCATTTACATACAGGGAGTAAACAGCGGTCCGCCCGGTCTTGATAGACGACGCTCCCCGGATATTGCCATTCCCGGAACCGGAAAATTCTCCACTGTTGTTTTTACCGGAGATCTGGTCATGTGCGTCACTGATAATTTCTGCCATTTCCAGAGAGGCTTCCGCTGTTATCAGAACAAGTTCTGCTGTCAACAGAATTTGCCTTTTCAAGGCCTGCTGCCGTATTTCATCCATTCTCTTTTTTTTCTGCAGAAAAAGAATATTTTGAGAATAATACCCCGTGTCGGACGTATCGATTTTACTGACTGTCGGAGAAACTATGGCAAGGCGGATCCCGGAACATCTGCCCCCCTGGCGCGTCAACCCGCTTCCCCTGTACCAGTTTGTCATATACTTGGGAGGTAAAAAGATATTTCCGCCCCGCAGACAGTGGGAATCGGTAAAATATTTTTTCATACTCTCCGTCAAATCTCTTGATGTCACAAGAGGATCGATCATATTTACTGCCGATATTTTATCTGCCGTTTTCGCGTATTGGCTGTATACATCTTTGCACCATTCTGCCACGTTACCATGCATATCGTATAAATTCCACGCATTCGGTTTTTTCTGACCGACTTCATGCAGTTGAGCGGAACTGTTTGCTTTATACCATGCAAGTTTATCGAGATTTTCACATTCCGGAAGTGGAATAAATAATGGTTTTGTGATCTTTTTTCCGGCCTCCGGATCCGTGGATAGAGTCACTTTCAACGATGAATTATCATGAAACGCATTTATCGCACCGGCACGGCAGGCATACTCCCACTGCGCTTCGGTCGGCAGATCAAAGCGATAGCCGTCCGGCAGCGAATCCTGGCACAATTCATTCAACTTATTGGCAAAGATTTTTGCCTCTTCCCACGAGACACAGCAAACCGGAAAATTTTTTCCGGACACTTTTGTACCGCAGAAGTTTTTATGCTCATAGTTTTTTTTGTTGAGTACTGCGCAATATTGTTCTTGAGTAATTTCATATTTACTTAACCAGAAATCTTCAGTTAAAGTAACTTTATGCCCCATCTCCATATTTAATTTTTCACATGCTTGACGTCCCATGACAAATACCCCTTTGGGGATGCCCTGCATTTCCAATTTGACATTACCGGGAAGCGGAACTGTCCGTGGAGGCGGCGGAGAACCTGATTTTGCCACCTTGCTTGCCGGAATAAGTTCCATGGAAGGACCTGCACATCCGGCCACAGCTGCGGCAGCGGCACATAAAAAAACTGTTCTTATCAGACGGGTCATGATCTGCACCTTTCAACGTCCCGCCAACTTGCATGCAGAAAGATAGAGAGAACGTTCCTGAAGCTGCCGCATTTCGCCTGTAAATTTTTTCGGAGGAACTGTTTCGATGGAGAGTGTCCCCGCGAAGCCGGTCTCCTGCAACGCCACTTGAAAATCATCCCAGTCGATCACGCCGGTGTACGGAACCCAGTGCAGGTCATTTCTGCCGTCGTTGTCGTGGACGTGGAGCGTTTGCAGATACTCTCTGCCCAGCATCCGGACGGCATCGCCGGGTTTTACTCCAAGCATAGTGCAGTGTCCGGTATCGAGGCAGATTTTGAAATTGGGGCTGTTGATCTCTTTGGCAAAATTCAGGCATGCTTCCGGACTTGCCATGGACATACGGGGCATGGGCATATTTTCAAAACAGATGACAACGCCGTTTTTTTCCGCCTCTTTTGTCAGGCGGCTCATGAATTCCAGATTGATCTCATGGAGTTTTACGGGGTCGCCCTCTTCGGCACACCACGGCAGCAGCGGATGGATGATGATATTTTTACATCCGAGCAGAGCCGTACCCTGAATGGAAAGCACCATTTTTTCAAACCGTTCCGCCCGGTCTTCGGGGGTGGCATCTCTTGCGGGCCACCGCCACGGGCCGTGGGTCTGACTGATTTCAAGGCCGAGTGCTTCGATAACGGAGCGGTGACGGAGGACTTCTGCTTCAAAATCCTTGCTTGAACCCTGAAACAGCGGTGTTTCAGTCTCTACAAAACACTGGTAATCAACACATTCATAGCCGATGGCTCTGATGAACTCATGGGCTTTTTCAAAACCGAATTCCCGGATGTACGGACCGTTTTCAATACCGACTTTCATCGTTCTGCCGCCTTTCATTTATAGCCGTTGGAAACTTTGAGGAACTTGCTGTACAACTCCCACGAAATGGGTGCGCTTGCCATAAGGTAATGGTTCTTTTCAGTACAGTTCCCGTAACTGAAGTCGATACAGAAGATCCGCTGTTCGCCCTGACAGACCTTCATCTCTTCGATTTCCATGGCACTGTCGGCGGCGATGGTCACTTTGTCCTGCATCAGAACTTCGCCGGTGATGAAATCGGTCACTTTGTAGGAGACTTCCACCGGGTGCGCCAGATCGTTGACGCCGTGCAGACGGATGTTCCATGAATGGGGTTCGTCGAACATCAGCATAACGGGTTTCTGGGCGTTTTTGATGTAGTAGTAAGCCAGTTTCTTATCGTAATAGTAATCGACGACCGCATCGGAGAATTGCGGCCAGCAGTCGATGACGTTCCACCAGATCAGACCGGTTTTCTGCCATTTTTTGCGGCGGAAATCTTCGATGAAGAATTTCATCGCCTCCGCCTGTACGGACTGGGAGGCAATGGCGTACTCTTCCAGTGTCTCCGGCATGAAGCCCCAGGTGTTTTTGACCTGATCGTTCATCAGACCGATACGGTAACTGTAAGGGCCGTTGAAGTCCGTGAACGCCTGTGCCGCATGGTTGAGCCAGTTGGGGTCAGAGGCACTGCGGGCGTTGAGGGAGTCGGCGGGGATGAACTTTTTGACGCTTTCGACAGAGGACATGCCGTGATAGCCGATCTCACTGGCGAAAATGGCGGTATTGTGCAGATAGAAGGGGTTTTTCCAGTTGTCGCGGGGACCCCAGAGGTGCTGTTCGGGGGAGGCATAACGGCAGTTCTTCTCTTTGATCTCGTCGCAGAGATAGGGAGAACTGGGCAGATAGTCGCGCGCCGGGTCGTTTTCAAAGACGGCATACGGGAACACCTGACGGGAGATGGAGTTCATGGAGGGTTTCCAGCGTTTCGGCAGACCGTAGAAGTAACTTTCGTCGCACTCATTATCGCCGCTCCAGATAGCAAGCGAAGGGTGCTGACGCAGTTTACGGATGACGGCTGCGGCTTCGTTGCGGAGTTCCTCTTTGAACCATTCGGACTGCGGCGGATTTTCACAGGCGATCATGAAATCCTGCCAGACGAGGAAGCCTTCACGGTCGCAGATGTCGAAAAATTCGTGATCTTCGTAAACACTGCCGCCCCAGCAGCGGATCATATTGCAGTTCAAATCCTTGAAAAGTTCCAGATTTTTGGCGATACGGTCGCGGCATTCGCCGTGGAGCGCGTTGGCAGGGACCCAGTTGGAACCGTTGATGAAGAGTTTTTTGTTGTTGACCCAGAAGCAGAATTTGCCGTTGCCGTCAAAGTTGGTTTCGGTACGTTCCAGCCGCACATGACGGACACCGGTCTTGAAGGTGTCTTCAGCGACCTTTTCGCCGTTGTGGAAAAGGGTCAGCGTCACATCGTAAAGATTTTGTTCCCCGGAGCCGAGCGGCCACCAGAGTTTTGGGGCGGCGATCTGGAAATCGGTTTTGCCGGTGATAAAACGGGGCGTGAACTTGTGACAATAGGCGGAGTCGCCGCATTTCATGGAAATTTCAGCGGAAAAACCGTTGAGATTGATCCGTTCGGTACAAAATTCCCAGTGCAGACAGAGGTCGGCTTTTTTGCGGTCAACGCTCTGGACGAAGAGGTAATGTTCCACCCAGCGGGTGGAGGGCAGAACGTTGAGGGAAACTCCGCGCCAGAGACCCGCACCGACCAGACGGGGAGCGATATCCCATGCGTAGGTGTGCATGGCGCGGCGGATGAAGAGACCTTCGTAGTTATAGGGCAGAGCAGTTATCATGGCAGGAACTTTGAACTGCCGTGCGTAATTGATCGTGGATTTGATCCTGACGGAGAGTTCATTTTTCTCTTCGAGCAGATCGGTGATGTCGAAACGGTGGTCGATAAACATGTTGCGGCCCTCACCGGCTTTTCTGCCGTTGACGAAACACTCAAAAACGGTATCGACACCTTCAAAAAGGAGTTCCACTCTTTCGCCCTCTTTGCGGACGGGGGCATCAAAGGAGGTGACGTATTCCCAGTCGTTGAACTCAAACTCCCGGTAGAGGTCGCTGTTGGTTCCGAAATAGGGGTCGGGCATCATGCCGCAGCGGTTCAGATCGCCGTAGACGTTGCCCGGTACTTGAGCCGGGATCTCACAAAGTTTGCCGTCTTTGGGGTTGACAAAACGCAAAGTCCATGTTCCGTTCAAAGAAAAATTCATCATTTATATTCCTTATAGATATGTTGTGGTCTGACTTGAAATTAAGATAACATCAAAAAAGCATTATGCAAGCACATTTGAGCATTTGCAAAGATTTTTTACAATATTTTGTTTCAAAAGGCTCTGTACGAAAGGTTGACTGATTTTTACAGGGGCTTCGGAATGCTTCGTCCGCTCAACGCCCCGATAAAATACGCTACGCTCTTTTTTCGAGGCATCGCTCCCGGCGAGTGGTATTGCCTCATGCGAGGCAATA
>JAFTUS010000206.1 GCA_017466125.1 Lentisphaeria bacterium
CGCCGCGACAAGGCTGGACCACGTCCGGGTACGACCTGGTACAGACGGAGGCTCGAGAGCCCCGCACGGGGCGACAGCCGACCACTACCGAGGCCGACGTTCGGCCGCTGCGCGCGGATTTTTTTATCAGTCTATGTTTAGTACACAGCCAATTTTTATTCGATAACGGCATCGAGGATCACTACATTGTCAACGGGAACATCGGCGTGCATCCCGCGGCGGCCGGTCTTGACCTGCGCGATCTTGTCAACGACCTCCATGCCGGAGACGACTTTGCCGAAAACGCAGTAACCGTAGTGCTGCGGGGTCGGAGCGCGGAAATCCAGAAAATCATTGTCCACGAGGTTGATGAAGAACTGGCTGGTCGCGGAGTTCACAACTTGAGTGCGTGCCATGGCGATCGTGCCGCGCTTGTTGGAAATCTGGTTCTGTGCCTCATTGACGATAGGATCGTTATTTTTCTTCTGGGAGAAAGAGGTATCGAAACCGCCGCCCTGGATCATAAAATTCGGAATGACCCGGTGAAAAAGCGTATCCTTATAAAAACCGGATTTGACATAATCCAGAAAATTTTTGACTGTGACCGGAGCCTCTTTATCAAACAGTTCCAATTTGATGTCTCCGAAATTCGTTTTAAGAGTGACCATGCTGTGTTTTCCTTTCATTTTTGTTTTCGTACTGGTCTCTTTTGCGCCTGAAATACCGCAGAAAATCAGGCTCAACATCAGGAAGAGTAAATGCAGTTTTTTCACAATTCCTCCTTCCGGTACACAAAAAACCCCCAGTCATGCCGAAACATACCGGAGGTCTTTTGCGACAGGGGAAATTACTTTTTGGCTTTTTCCCAGGTGTCCTTACCCACGAAGGCAGTCAGCGGGCGGCCGTCAGCGGTCTGACCCTTGAATGCATAGCGTTTACGGGTTCCTTCGCCATAGGTGACGAATTCTTTCACTTCGGCTTCGACTTTGGCTTTTGCCTTGACGTCATAAAAAACGTGTTTCATGTTCTGCTCCTTCGTTGTTTGGTTGAACGTACTACTACTAATTATACCGATAAAAATAAAATAATCAAGTCAAAAAATCAAAAAAATCAAAAAAAAATCAAATTTTTTTTAAAATCTGCTCTAAATCAGTCATTTTGAGTATATTTTACGATTTTTCCGATCAATCGCCAACGCAGGGCTGAAAAGGCAAATCCGGACTTTTGACAGCGGCATCTTATTTCATGGCAGCACAGTATTTTATGATACCATCGGCGATGCCTTGTGCCAACTTGTCCAGATAATCCGGCGAGCGGAGTTTTGCCGCTTCCTGTTTGTTGGAGAGGAAACCCATTTCCACTAATACTCCGGGGCATCTCAAATCTCTCAATACGGCAAAACGGGCGCGTTTCACCCCCATATCGTTGGCTTTGGTCCTGATCAGCAGTGAACGCTGTAAAAAATACCCCAGACGGATATTTCTGGCATCGGAACGGTTGCCGGGAAGACTCTTCCAACTGACTGCCGTCGAATTTGTGGAGGCCGTTCCCGCCGGAGAAAGACAATAAACCTCGATCCCGTGCGGTACTTTGGAGGCGGCGGAATTCGTGTGAATGGAAATAAACAGATCCGCACGGTTGGCGTTGGCAAATGCCGCACGCGCCGGAAGCGAGAGAAAACGGTCGTTCTTACGGGTGAGCAATACACGGTAGCCGCGATCTTTCAACAGCAGTTCCACCCGTTTGGTCAACTGCAGATTAAGCCGCTTTTCCACCAGACCGCCGCCCGCGGCTCCCTGATCTTTGCCGCCGTGTCCGGGATCAAGCACAATGGTCCGCACAAAATGCTTGTGAAGCCGTCCATTGTCGAGCAGCGGCTTGACGGTTTTCAGCCCGTCTATGTAATTGACCTGACTGCCGTTCCCGTTCAAAACTGCCGGGGCGGAAAGGGCGATACGGACAGAGTTGAAATAAAAGTGTCTCTGCTCTTTCCGGAATACCATCAGGATCTTTTTCGCCGCCGGATCGTAGACCTCCATGCGGGTCGTACCGCGTCTGGCACGATAGCCGTATTGCGCAACCAGATCTTTCAGACGGACATACGTCTGCTTACCCACTTTGAACCGGGGAAGTTCTGCGCCGCACAGCACAAAAACTCCCGCCAGCAGCAGGGAAATCAGAAATTTCTTTATCTTCGCACAACTCATTTATCTTTCCATACTTCCAGACGGATGCGGTTGAGGCTGTCTTCGCTTGGCGGATACATCTGCGACAGTCCGCCGCTCAAGTTGACCGCTTCGCAAAGTGAACCGTAAACAAATGATTTTGCCTCTGAAACCGCCTGATCCCAATTCATCCCGAATGCCAGCCCTGCCGCCAGTGCCGAACTCAATGTACAGCCTGTTCCGTGAGCCGTCTTTTCTGCGATCCGCACCGTCGGGGAACTCAAAGTGTAAACCTTTCCGTCACAGCAGATGAGATCGGTCGCAGTTTTTCCGTTGAGTGCGTGACCGCTTTTGAGGATAACGCCGCATCCCCAGCGGTCATAACAGGTGCGGGCGGCATCGGCGAGAGCCTTGCGTCCGTCCAGTTTTCTGCCGAGAATGAGTTCTGCTTCCGGGATGTTCGGCGTGATCCATGCCGCCAGCGGAAACAGCTTTTCCAGCAATACTGTCACGGCATCCTGTTTCAGCAGTCTTGCCCCGGAGGTGGAGACCATGACCGGATCGACCACCGTCGGCAGCCGCCGCTCCCGGATGGAGTCCGCGACTGTTTCAACGATCTCGCAATCAGCAAGCATACCGGTTTTGGCGATGCGCACTGGAATGGCATCGAGTACACAGTCGATCTGACTGCGGACGATTTCAGCCGGAAGAGCCTCCACCTGCCGTACTTCGTTCGGGTTCTGTGCGGTTACTGCCGTGATCGCAGAACAGCCGTAGATACCGAATGCATTGAAGGTGCGCAAATCGGCCTGAATACCGGCTCCGCCGCCGGAATCGCTCCCGGCAATGGTCAGTGCCGCCGGATAAAACTCCATATCTTCAAGATTTTGCATTTTTTCAGTTGTTTTTTCTCTGTTTTCGGGTTATATTTGTCACATGTTATAAACTACATCATAAAAACGGAAAAAACAAATAAAAAATGAAATTTATTTCAAGGATAATTCTATTTCTTGTCCTGATGCCTGTTCTCCGGGGTGCCGGGGAGCAGGAGTTTGCCGTTTTTTTTGCCAAACACAATGAACACAGTATCGCCGTGGAACAGGATTTGAAAGATTTGTATTTGCAGATCCAGAACCTTTTCCGGATCAAAGGCGAACAGGAGGCACGGGGATGCCGCTTTCTGCTGACCGGTGCCGTCCCGCCGGGAGAACTCCTCGTAACCGCGCAAAAGGGATACTGGCAGATCGAATTCGACCACAAAGCAGGAAACTGGCAGCAGGACCGTTCGTTTCTCGCACGGCTGACGGGGAGCATCTTTGCCGCCCGTTACACCTCAAATCCCCCTTCTGAAAAAGCGGTCATGCCGCGCTGGATCGTTGCGGGCATCCTCCACCGAATCGAAAGCAAACGCGGTTCGGCGCAGTTGATGAAACGCAATCAGGACTTTGCCGTAAGCAGGGCGTTGTTTGCCGGAGACTCCCGTCTGCCGGACTTCAAAGAGTTGACCAAACTGCCCGCTTCTCTGACGGATGCTCCGGGGATCATTCAGGTCTGGACGGATGAATTTTCCCGTCTGCTGCTGGATGTCTGTTCCGAACTGAACGGCAGGGGAAATCCGCTGCGTTCCTATACTGCGGCGATGATGTACGGCAGCGGCAATGCGGAACTGCTGTTTGAACAGCACTTTTCGCCGCATTTGCTGAAACGCTCTTTCCGCACTCCGCTGGCGGGACGGTTCGGGCTGGATGCGTGGAACCGGATGCCTCCGCCGGTCAAGGTCCAGCGGTACTTGGAATATATCGCCTCCCGGCGGGTATTCAACCATTTTCATCCTCAACCGGTGCGGGAATTGCACAAACAATTTGCCGCGTTCCGTAAAATCAATCTGCCCGTACCGGAGGCAAAACCGGGAACGCCGCCCGAAACCTTTGATATGGAGCAGTATCCCGATCTGCTCGAAAACCACCCGCACGCCCCCAAAACACTTTCGCGGAAGATCCGGGAACTGCGTTCTGCCGCTGAAGGCGGGGACATCGAATTCAGAGAAGCATTACAGCAGTTGGGGTTGACGCTCCACGAAATGAGACGTGATCCCGATGATCCGCCATGGCGTGCTGTCCGCCGTTACCGCAAACAGTTTCCGCTGGTCATGCAAACGCTCAAACGGCGGGAAAAAATCGAAAAGTTTCTGCTTGAAACAGAGGAACGTTTCCGCTCCCCCGCCTGTTTTTACGAAGAGGCGATCCGGGAAAGCATGCGCCGTTTTCCCGGCGAAACGCCCCGCCTCACAGAACTGCTCGACAAGGTAGAGAAACAGTATATCGGGACGGAGTAGCAGAAACCGGACTTTGCACCCTCCGGTTGCGGCAGCGGAAAATGGACAGGATGGACAGAAACTTTAACTGTCGCGTACGGACGGTTATTTGCTGACGATTTCGTTGAGGAAATATTGTGCTGTACGATAGTCTGACGTCAGTTCGGGGTGAAAGGCCATTGCCAGCTGCCGCCCCTGACGGACTGCGGTTATACGTCCCCCGTGTTCCGCCAGAACTTCCGCATCCGGAGAACAGAATTCGATCTGCGGCGCACGGATGAAACTCATTGAGATATTCTGAAGCGGCCCGAAATTACCGATCGTCCGGAAACTCTCTTTCTGTCTTCCGTAAGCGTTGCGGCGGACCGCAACCGGCAATGTCCCCAAATGCACCGTCGGATCATCCAGAATTTGCGCCGCCAGCAGAATAAGCCCCGCACAGGTCGCCATGACCGGAAGACCTCCCGAAATACGGGAACGGAGTTCATCGAACATATCCAGTTCGCGGAGAAGTTTCCCCTGCACCGTGCTTTCACCTCCGGGCAGAATAAGTGCATCAAAATCCTGCTGCAAATCACGTTTCTGCCGCAGTTGAAGTGTCCGATGCCCCAAGGCGGCAAAAACAGTTTCGTGTTCCGCAAAATCACCCTGCAATGCCAGAACTGCGATTTTCATCAGATGCCCCGCTCTTCCATGATCGTGCGGATCTCTTCCGGATTGATGCCGACCATGGCTTCCCCCAGACCGCAGGAGAGTTCAGCCAGCATGGCGGCATCCTGATAATTGGTCACCGCTTTGACGATCGCCGCCGCCCGCTTTGCCGGATCTCCCGATTTGAAGATGCCCGAACCGACAAAAACCCCCTCCGCTCCCAGCATCATCATCAATGCCGCATCCGCCGGAGTCGCCACGCCCCCGGCGGCAAAGTTCACCACCGGCAGTTTTCCGTTCCTGTGAACGTACAGCAGCAGTTCAAACGGAACCTGTAACGTTTTGGCACATTCGTAAAGTTCATCTTCCGCCATACCGGCGACCCGCCGTATCTCCTGATTCATCTTGCGCATGTGGCGCACTGCCTGAACCACATCACCCGTACCGGGTTCGCCTTTGGTACGGATCATGGCGGCACCTTCACCGATGCGGCGCAGTGCCTCGCCCAGATCGCGCGCTCCGCAGACAAACGGTACTTTGAAAGTCCGCTTATCGACATGATAAACATCATCCGCCGGACTGAGGACTTCGCTTTCATCGATGTAATCGATCGAAATCGCCTCAAGAATACGGGCTTCAGCAATATGGCCGATACGGCATTTTGCCATGACCGGAATGGAGACCGCCTCCTGAATGCCGCGGATCATGGCGGGGTCGCTCATGCGGGAAACTCCGCCCGCCGCCCGGATGTCCGCGGGGATACGCTCCAGTGCCATGACCGCACAGGCTCCGGCGTCTTCGGCGATACGGGCCTGTTCCGGGGTGGTTACATCCATGATAACGCCCCCTTTGAGCATCTGCGCAAGGTTGCAATTCAACACATATTGTTCATTATCCATCGTAAATTCTCCTTAAAATTCAGATTTTTGAAATTGTTTCTTGACATTAATATACTCCGGTGCTATATTCAATACAAATATATAAATTGTATGGATTACAATAAAATGCCCACAAACTCTTTTGACGATTTCTATTTGAGCTGGATACCGGAGCGCACACTGCTGAAGCGTCCTTTTTATCTGACGCTTGCCAATGCGCTTGAGGCGGATATCATCTCCGGAAAACTGGCGGCGGGGACCCGTCTGCCTCCGCAGCGGGAACTGGCGGACTTTCTCGATTTGAATTTTACGACCGTGACCCGTGCCTACGACCTCTGCCGGGAAAAAAATCTGATTTACGGCGTTACCGGCAGGGGGACTTTTGTTTCTCCGCTGCCGGGGAAGGCGTTTACCGCCGGACAGGGAAGTTCCGGCAAGGTGATCGAACTCGGTGTGGTCAAGGGGTTCGATCAGATCAGAACTCCTGTGATCGAAGCAAGTTCAAGTGTTCTGCAAAAGGGCTATATCGGCGAACTGTACGCCTATACCGAACCCGCCGGACACCTCCACCAGCGGGCAGCAGGAGCGCACTGGATGGCCCGGATGGACGTTCACGCCGACAGCGAACATACGGCGATTTTTGCCGGGGCGCAAAATGTGATAAGTACCGCGCTGCTCTCGCTTTTCCGCATCGGGGACAAGCTGGCGGTGGACGAATACACCTATTCCAATCTGATCGGCACCGCCCGGCTTTCGCACATACGGCTGGAACCGGTGCGGGGAGATGAATACGGCATGCTGCCGGAAGAACTTGAAAACTGCTGCCGTGCGGGGGGCATCCGGGGCGTTTTTCTGATGCCGAACTGTGCCAACCCGACCACTTGTACCCTGCCGGAAAAACGGAAAGATGAACTTGCAGAGGTGATCGCCCGCAACGGTTTGCTGCTGCTCGAAGATGACAATACGGGCATTCCGCCGGTTCAGGACGGCAGTTACCGTTCCATGTTCTCCCGTCTGCCGGAGCAGACGATCTATATCTGCGGCTCGACCATGGCGTTGTGCAGCGGTCTGCGGGTGGCATTTGCGGCGTTTCCGGAAAATTTCCGCACGCAACTGCTGAATGCCCAGTTCCACTTGAATATCCGGACATCATCGCTGGATGCCGAGATCATCACGGAACTGATTTTAAGCGGAAAAGCCGGAAAGATCCTGGAGCAGAAAGCGGAACTTGCAAGGGAGCGGAACCGTATTTTCAATGCCGTATTCCCCGATGCCGTTCCCTCCGGTTCCCCTGCCGCCTTTTTCCGCTGGCTTCCTGTGCCGGATTGTCCTGTCGACGGCCCCGCCCTTGAACGGGAATTACAGCTGAAAGGCGTGAACATCCACAGTGCCAACCGCTTTACGGCACTGCGGACGCCCGGAAAATTCATCCGGCTCGCCATCTCCTCACCCGACACGGCAGAAGAACTGCAAGCCGGATTGAATATCGTAAAACAGTCCGTAAAAAGTTCAAAAGCATAACGGCCGGACACCGGCAGCGGCAGTAATCGGCTGTCGCCCCGGGAGGCTCTAATCCTCCGGGGGCGGGGTCAGAATGAGAGACCTACGCCAACGTTGAAGTGGATGCGCAAACGGCTTTTTTCGCTATCCTGATTGTTGATGACCGGATATGCCAGTGCCAGTTCCAGCGGCGCATTGAGCTGGGGGATTTTCAGCCGGAGACCGTAACCGACACCCATATTCAGATCGTGCAGCGGAATAGAGTAGGCATTTTTTCCGACCGTACCAAGATCCATGAAGGCAAAACCGCGCAGCGGTCCCCAGATGGGGTGTGAAACTTCCGCCGTCAACAAAATCATGCTCTGTCCGCCGACATTCTCATCATCGTAGGTCGGGGAGACGGTGCGGTATTCAAAGCCGCGCAGCGAACCCGTTCCGCCCATGAAGTAACGTTCAAAGACAGGAATATCATCGTCACTGTGAAAGCCGGAAACAGTACCGATCTTACCGCCGATCATGGTCACGATGGCTTCATCCCAGAAACTGTAATAGAAACTTCCCTTGGCTTCCAGCCGGTAGTAACTGTCGGTAGAACCGAGAAATTCCGGCGAAACCGAGGCATACAAACTGATATTGTAACCGCTGGTCGGGTTCAAAAGACTGTTGCGGGTATCTCTGCCGATCAAAATGGAGGGCTGACTGACCAGATGATTGCCGGAGTCATCGTTTGCACGCATATACTCTTTCAACTTCCGGTCGATGTTATGCACCCGGACATTTTCGACTTTGTAGCCCAGCGTTACCGAGGTGAAATCATCGAACAGACGGCGGGAGAGCGAGAAACGCGCCCCGACATGGTCTTCATCCCAGTTGTCGTAATAGGTTTCATTCAGGAAGGCGGAAACTTCCAGACGCAGGGGCATATCGAAGAGCCACGGTTCAACAAAGTCCATGTTGAAACCGGCATTTTCCATACCGATAATACCTTGCAGACGGAAACGCTGACCGCCGCCGTAAAACCACTCTTTGGGGTTGGTGATGTCAAAGTTGTTGGTGGAGATTTCCGCCATACCGAAAACATTGTTGTTGTCGGAGGCTCCGGCACCTATGCGGAGATAATATTTTTCATCCTTTTCCTCCACATTGAAAACCACATCTTTTTCATCCATGGCATCGGCACCGGCACTGGCGGCTTCCACTTTGGAGAAATAGCCCATACCGAGCAGCCGCTGACGGCTGGCTTCGATGCGGTTGCGGTCGACCGGATCACCGGGGGCGATGACCAGTTCACGGCGGAGAACCTTATCTTTGGTGTAAGTATTCCCGTTGATAATGACATCGTGAACAGTATATTTGCGCCCTTCGGTAACGGCGAATTCAAGATCGACCGTCTGCTTTTCAAAGTTGGCATTGCGTTTGGCGGCGACACCGACATCGGCGTGACCGATCATCTCGTAAAGTCCGGCAATGCCGCGTGCGGAGGCAGTCTCTTTTTCAGAGGAGAACACTTCGCCGCTTTTGAGACGGATGAGTGCGGCAAGTTCCTCCGTTTTGTAGATTTTGTTTCCGGTAACGGAGATCTTGCCGACCTTGTAGGGTTTGCCCTCCGAAACTTTGAACTTGATATCAAAATATTCCGGATCATCCTTCAACTGAACGACTTGCATATCTTCCACCTTGAAGTCCAAATAACCGGCGGCATGATACTTTTCGCGGAGGCGGGCTTTATCCAGTTCCAGTTCACTGCGATCGACCAGACCGCGGTTGAGGTAATCGTTGACAAAGGGCAGCCAGTTCCAATAACTGTACTGCGAAACGATGGAGCGGCGCAAATCCCACTGACTGAATACGCTCGCCCCGTCAAAGGTCACATCATTGATGCGCTGACGCAGTTTCTCATCAATGCGGAACGTAAGGGCGACCGTCTCTTTGCTTTCAGGGATCTGAATGGGAGTGACCGTTGCATCGTTAAAACCTTTTGAACGGTAGAATTCCCGGAGTTTTCTTGCACTTTCGGCGTATTCCTTATCTTTCAGCAGTCCGCCTTCGGCAAGAGTGATCTCGTTGCGCAGTTCCACGGTTTCAAATTTCTGATTGCCCTCAAATTTGATCGTTGTGATACGGGGCTTCAAACGGAGGTTGAATGTAATTGCGATCTTTCCGTCCTTCAGCTCATCCGTCACGGCGGCGACGTCGGCAAAGTTGCCGGTCGCGTACAGGCGGCGCACATCGGCATCAAGGGCGGCGCGGTCGAATTCCATGCCGGAACGCAGAGCCACATTGCTGAGCATAAGTCCTTCGGAGAGCGGCATGGAGCCGGCCTGTTCAAATTTGACCTCTGCAACTTTTGCCGCCATAACGTTCACGGCGGCGGAAAGCATGACAGCCAGCATTAAAAACTTTTTCACGGATAGATCCTTTCTGTATGTTTATCAATTCGGGCAGTCTTCTTCGCTGCGCGGAGAAGCAACCTCGAAACGTGTTCTTGACGGGAAGAAGTTCATCCGCACTTCGCCGATCTGACCGTTACGGTTTTTTTCGACGATCCAGAGAGCCTCCACGGAGCCGTCCTGGGCGACGGTTTTGGCATCTTCACGGTTGCGGTGCAGGAATGTGACCACGTCGGCATCCTGTTCGATAGAGCCGGATTCGCGCAAGTTTGCCAATTTCGGTTTTGCTCCGGCTCCGGCGGTTTTATCGACTTCGCGGTTGAGCTGGGCAAGCACCAGAACGGGGATCTTGAGATCCTTGGCGAGAGCCTTGATGCCGCCGGAGATCTCGGCGACCTCCTGCTGACGGCTGTCCACTCTGCCGTCGGCGTGCATCAGCTGCAGATAGTCGATAACGATGAGTTCGATATTTTCTTTCATCTTGAGACGGCGAGCTTTGGCGCGGAGTTCCGCAATGGAGAGCCCCGCCGTTTCATCGATGAAGATACTTGCATTGTAAAATTCCGCTGCCGCACTGGTGAATTTCGTCAGGTCGGCGTGATTGAACGTCTTGTTCCAGAAGACCGACTCCGGGATCCCGGCTTCGGAGCAGAGCAGACGGCGGGTGATCTGGCTGGAAGTCATTTCCAGACTGAAGAAAGCGACTTTGCGGGGACGCGGGGTATATTTTTTCAGCGCAACATTGGCAATGACGTTCAGCGCGAGACTTGTTTTGCCGATGGAGGGACGTGCGGCGAGGACGAACATTTCACCGGGTTTCAGACCGCCGGTCATTTTGTCGATGGCGGCGTAACCGGTGGAGATGCCCGCTTCCACGTTGTCTTCCAGCAGACTCATCAGGGATTGGAATTCGTCTTTGATGATGTCTTTGAGTTCAACGATATTATTTGCGGCCTCTTCGCCGCGTACTTTGTAGATATCATTTTCGATCTCTTCGACCAGAGAAGCGGCATCGGCGCCGGAGTCATAGCATTTGCCCAATGCTCCGGAACAGACGTCGATCATACGGCGGAGGATCGCATATTTCTTGAGGATATTGCACCACGCTTCGATGTTGACGGTGGTGGAGATCGCATTGTAGAGTTCAGCGAGGTACGCATTGCCGCCGACGGCATCAAGTTTGCCTTTGGCCTGCAATTCGTGAGAGATCGTGACAAGGTCCACAGCTTTGGCGTTGTCATCGTGCAGTTCCCGGATGACCTGATAGATCTCCCGGTGGATATGAGAATAAAAAACATCGGCATCATGCAAAAACATGATGACGGTGTCTACACAGGATTCCGGTTCGCGGAGCATGGCGGCGAGAACCGCCTTCTCCACTTCCGGATCATGGGGCTGCGCCCGGTCGGGCAGAATACCCGCCGGACGTTGTTCCCCGGCTTTCTGTTCAAAAGCCATAGATCATCAGCCTCTGACAACCCACACTTTGAGGGTTGCGGTAACGTCGGCGTGAAGTTTGACTTCGACTTCGTAGTTGCCGAGGTTTTTGATGGGGTCCATTTTGACTTTGCCGTGTTCGACGGCGATACCCTGTTTGGCGAGTTCGTCAGCGACCATACGGGCGGTGACGGAGCCGAAGAGCTGATCGCCTTCATCGGCCTGCATGGCGATGGAGAGTTCGAGTTCAGCGACTTTGGCGGCGAGGGCTTTTGCGTCGGCCAGTTCTTTGGCGCGGCGTTCAGCGATCATGGCCTTGCGGGATTCGACCAGACGCAAGGTGCCGGGGGTAGCCTTGGCGGCGAGGCCGCGGGGCAGGAGGTAGTTGCGGGCATAACCGGGAGCAACGCTGACTTCATCGCCGGCGAGACCGAGTTTTTCCACGTCATCGAGGAGGATCAGATTTACGTTAGCCATTTTGATGCTCCTTATAATTAGTAGACCATAGCGACGATGCGGGCGCGCTTGATGGCGACGGCGAGCATCTTCTGATGATCGGGGCAAGTTCCGGTGATGCGGCGGGGCATGATTTTGCCCTTTTCGGTCTGGAACTTCATGAGAGTTTCGGCATCTTTGAAGTCAATATAGGCGACTTTGGCTTCGCAGAAACGGCAAATTTTCGGCTTCGCCGGGGAGCGGCGACGGCCCTGTCTTTTCGTACCCTGCATAATGGTGTACCTTTCTATTTGATAAAATTACTTGAAATCACTTTGTTTACGAACGGATCAGAACGGAATATCGTCTTCCATACCTTCATCGGGATTGAATGCACTCTGCGGCATTTCCGGAGCATCCATGCTGGGCATCGGAGGCTGCTGGCGGGGCATGCTTCCCTGATACTGGGGAACCTGCTGCCGGGGCATCTGCGGTGCGCCGTAAGGATTCTGCTGCGGAGCGGCACCGTAGGGGTTCTGCCGGGGGGCATCGCCGTAGGGGTTCTGCTGCGGAGCGTTGTAGTTGTTGTTCCCGTAGGAATTTCCGCCCTGCGGATTATCGCGGCGGGGGCCGATGAAAGTGACCTGATCGGCAACGACGGAAAGTTTGGAACGTTTTCCGCCGCCGTTGCGGTCTTCCCACTGATCGTATCTCAAACGGCCCTCCACCAACACCTGGGAACCTTTTTCCAGATACTGGCGGCAGTTTTCTGCGCTGCGTCCCCAGACGACGATTTCGACGAAGCATGACTCTTCCTGTTCTTTTCCATTGCTGGAAAAGCGGCGGTTCATAGCCAGACCGAATTCGCATACCGTAGTTCCGGAGGGAAGGGAACGTGTATCGGGATCACGGGTCAGATTGCCCATGAGGAACACTTTGTTGAGGTAGGCTGCCATTTTATTTTCCTTTCAGTGAGATTTCGTTGAGATCCGGTACCGTCGGAACTTACTCCAGATTGAGAGCGATGGTTCCGGCGGGGGCATCTGCGGGACGGTCGCAGATCAGGATCATATTGCGCAGAACGCGTTCGTCGAGGACGAATTTTTCCTTGATCGCCTTGACCTGTTCCGTTGCGATTTCAAAGATGAAATCGAAATAGATACCGGCTTTGTGCTTGTCAATTTCGTAGGTGAACTGGCGACGTCCCATAGCGGTCGTGCTTTCCATCTTGCCGCCGAGGGATTCGACGAGTTTGCCGAATTCCTGGCTGAAGGCGGCACCTTCATCATCGGACTTGCGAATGTCCAGAATGAATACTGCTTCGTATTTTTTCACGATAAACCTCAAATTTATTTGGTTCATTACTCTTTATTTTCGGGCGGCGTCCAGGCATTAAACTGATTCATAGCCCGGCTCATTCCAGCCGTCAACACCGTTTGGACCGCGTCTTTTGCGGCGTTGAGCACCACATTGACATCGATCTTTTCTTCCTCGAATTTACCGAGGACATAATCGACCGTTTGGCCCGGGAGCGGTCTTCCGATCCCGATGCGCAACCGTTTGAACGATGCACTTCCCAGTTCGGCGATAATGGACTTCAGTCCGTTATGGCCGCCGTCGGAACCGCCGCATTTGAGCCGCATTTTTCCGACCGGCAGATCAAGATCATCATGGATGACCAGGATCTCTTCCGGCTTCAGCCCCAATTTTCTTGCGATCGGGGCTACTGCCTTGCCGCTGAGATTCATAAACGTCAACGGTTTCTGCAAACTCAAGGGTTTCCCCTTGAAACTTCCGGCATACACAAAACTTTCTGCGGTATGCCGTTTCTCGAACCGACCCGCCGGAAAATTTTCCAACAGACGGTCGATCACCATAAATCCGGCGTTGTGACGTGTCCGGTCATATTCCTCACCGGGATTTCCCAGACCGACGATCAGACCGATATGATCTTTTTCGTCCCGCATCGCCGTACCCTTTTACTTCACTTGTTTCAGGAGTGAAGCATTACGCCTCAGCACCGGCGGCGGATTCACCGGCTGCAGTGACGATGACGTGGAAGACCACGGCGTCGGCATTGGAGACAGCCTTGACTCCGGCGGGGAGGACGAGATCTTTCACATGGACGCAGTCGTTGAGATCGAGAGCGGAAACATCGACGGTGATGTTTTCGGGCAGATCAGCGGGACGGCATGCGACTTCGACTTCGTGCATCTCCTGTTCGAGGAGGCCGCGGGTACCGGCCTTGCATTCGCCCTGAGCGACGACAGCGACTTTGCCGGTGATTTCGGCGTTGAGGTCAACGCGCTGGAAATCGATGTGAACGACGTAGTTTTTGAGATGATTGAACTGTACTTCACGGACGAGAGCGGGGATCTTTTCGTCGCCGCAAACCAGAGTGACCATGTTGACGGAGTGAGCCGCAACGGTCTTCCACTGATCGGCGTTGACGTAGATCGCCTTGTTTTCACAGCCCTTGCTGTACACGATTGCCGGGATCTGACCGGCTTTCCGGGCGCGGCGGGAAGCGTTGTCACCGAACTGGGAACGAACTTCCACTACCAATTCATGTTGTTCTTTGCTCATGGAATTCCTTTCAATATTCTTTGGTAATTTTATGAGCCTTGGCTTCTTAGTGATTGATATAGAACAGCGAAGACACCGACTTGCCGTCATGGATGCGGCGGATCGCCTCACCCAGCAGCGGTGCAATGCTGACAACTTTGATTTTTCCGCCGAGCGTATCGGTCACGGGGACCGCATCGGTGGTGATCATCTGTTCGATTTCCGGCGTGGAAAGGAGACGTTCCTTACCGGTTTCGTTGAGCAGACAGTGAGAGACGGCGCAGTAGACCTTGGCGGCTCCGTTGGCCTTGAGGATCTTGGCTGCGGCGCAGAGAGTTCCGGCGGTACTGGTCAGGTCGTCCGTGATAACACAGATACGGTCTTTGACATCACCGACCAGGTGGCTGGATGCCACGGTGGTGGCATTGATGCGCCGTTTGGTAACGACGGCGAAACCGGCATCGAGCATATCGCCGTATGCCATAGCCATTTTTGCACTGCCGGAGTCGGGGGCGACCACGACGCCGTTGTCACCGATCAGTTTCTTGATATGGGGGACGAGGACGGGGCGTGCGTAGAGGTGATCCACCGGAATATCGAAAAATCCCTGGATCTGCTGTGCATGGAGATCCATGGTAATGACCCGGTCCGCACCGGCACAGGTCAGCAGATTGGCGACCAGTTTTGCGGTGATGGGAACGCGGGGTTTGTCTTTGCGATCCTGCCGGGCGTAGCCGAAGTAGGGCAGCACAGCGGTAATGCGGGCTGCGCTGGCACGGCGTGCGGCATCCATCATGATGAAAAGTTCCATCAGATTATCATTGGGCTGATTGCAGATGGGCTGAATGAGGAACGCATCCGCGCGGCGGACGTTTTCTTCAAACTGGGCGAAGATTTCGCCATCGGGGAAATGCGTGATATGGCATTTACCCAGATTGATACCGAGATAGTTCGCAATCTGCTGCGACAGTTCCGGATGGGCGCATCCGGAATATACACAAATGTGCTTTGCCTCTTCCATTTGGACTTCCATTTTCTTGTGGCACACCGAATGCACCAAAGAAAGCATCAGCAAAGCCTCTTGCAAGGACTTGAGAATGCAAACCTGCGGTGCCCCTCTCGTGCGCCGGAACAACGTTTTTCGCTCCCTGCGTGCAACCGCCCGAATTATCATGGCTGCCGCCCGCATTTCACTCTGCTTGCCGCCGCCCGAATTACCATAGCCGCTGCCCGCATTTCACTCTGCGTGCAACCGCCCGAATTATCATGGCCCCGCCCGCATTTACTTTTTCGTTGCCCCCCTGCACTTTGAGTGCCGATCCACGAAGGATCAAGGTTCAATGTGCCGGTTTATTTTACCGACTGTCAAATAATATAGCACTGTTTTTTAAAAATGCAAATGCAAAAACAAAAAAATGGCATCTCCAAGGGGATTCGAACCCCTGTTGACGGGATGAGAACCCGTTGTCCTAGGCCTCTAGACGATGGAGACGCAACTGTTTTGCTCTTCTATTAAAATACAGCCGATTTCATCAAAAGTCAAATGCAGTTTCTTGTTTTTGCAGGAATTTTTACAATAGTTGCCTGCAAAAAAACAATTTTCTTTCGATTTATTACGTTATAAAACTTGAAAAAATCGCTTTTCCTGCTATATTGTTTAGGATTACCGAAGATATATTGTTTCAATCAGGAGTAAAAAATGAAACAGAAATTATTGAAAGCCGGTGTTGCCGGTCTTGTTCTTTTGACCGGCGGCTGTTATGAGTACACCAAACCGTTGGCGGATTTTTCGCAGAGCAGTTACAGTCAGCGTCCGAAAGAGGCGAATGCGGATCTTCTCAAAGGCATCAGTCAGTTGACGCTTGCCGATGCCCAGCGTATTTCCATTATCAACAATCCGACCTACATCGCAGCTTACCATGCTGTCTCCGCCGCCCGTATGCGTTATTATCAGGCGATCGGTGCATATTCACCCGTTGTCTCTGCTAAATTTTCTCTCTCCCGCGGACAGAGTTGGGTGCGCAGCAGCAAACCGCACAGCAACAGTCCCGGTCGGACCGATACGTTCCGCACCGATACCGGACTGCATGCCACCTGGCTGCTCTTTGACGGTTTCGCCCGCGAACTCAATGTGATGATCCAGAACCGTTCCGTCGATTACCAGACGCACATCGAAGCAGACACCTGCCGCACGCTGATGTACGCCGTTGCCCGCGCCTACAACGAAGTTCTGCTGGCAGTGGAAAACATCCGCATTTCCCGTGAAAACCGGGTCTATCAGGAGGCCTTGTTGCGCTATACCCGTTTGAAATATCAGGCAGGTGCAGTTCCGCTGAGCGATGTGCTGAACTTTGAGATCCAGATGAATGCCGCTGACGGCGACCTCGTTGCCGCCGAATATCAGTACGATGCCGCCGTCTATGCACTGGCGGTGCTGATGGGTTATCCCGAAGGCGTACTGCCCGCCAATATCGAATTCCCCACCGATTACAAGAATAAATACATCGATCTGCCCTCGATCGACAGTTACCTCGATCAGGCTCTTGCCAACCGTCCCGACCTCAAAGCCTATCGGGAACAGCTGCAGATCGCCAAGTACACCCTCAATACCGGGTACAGTGCTTATTCGCCCACGGTCAGTGCCAATTTCTCCTACAATTTCGGCACCAGTGCATCCTACGATGCCCGCGCTCACTATTCCGGCACCAACCGTTACTACCAGAATACCCCCAGCCTCTCCTACGGTCTGACCGCAGACTGGGTGCTTTTCAACGGTTTTGCCCGTTTCAACAAACTGCGTGAATATCAGGCAAATGTCGCCATCGCCGATTTCAACGTTGCGGAAGTGTGGCTCACGGTGGTCGAAGAGGTGCGTACCGCTTATGCGAACTACATCAAGAGTGTCAAACTGACCCGCATCTATGAGAAAAACCGTGACCTTTCCGCCGAACAGCGGCGTCTGGTCGATGAAGGCTACCGTGCCGGTAACGTCGAACTGACCCGTCTGAACGAAGTACAGCGCGACCTGGTGCAGGCTGAAACCAATCTGGCATCCAGTTACATCAATATCCAGAACGCCAAGGCTCAACTCGATTCTGCGGTAGGCTCCAACGGTGCGGATTATTACCGCAACGGCAGTACGGCCGCACCCGCCAAAGCCGCCGCTCCCGCCAAAACCGCCGCTCCCGCGAAAGCCGCCGCTCCCGCCAAAGCCGCCGCTCCCGCGAAAACCGCCGCTCCCGCAATTCCGGCAACTGCAACTGCAAAATAAGTAAAACGGAATACCTATGCTGTTCAAAGAAAAAAGCCGTCATGTGGTCCATACCGCCGGAGATCCGGTGCTGAAAGCCGTTGCCAAACCGGTAACGGCGGTGACGCCCGAAATCCTCGCACTGGCAGAGCGTATGCTTATGGCAATGCGGGTTTTTGACGGGATCGGTCTGGCGGCTCCGCAGGCGGGCGAATCCCTGCGGATGGTGGTTTTTGATGTTCCGATGGATTCCATGAGCGAACCGCCGACCCCGGGCGAACTTCAACTGCTCCCCCGGATGCCGCTGACCGTCATCAATCCGGAGATTATCTCTTTCGCCGGAGAAAAGACCGAATACACCGAAGGGTGCTTGAGCGTACCGGATATCTTTGCACCGGTCATCCGTCCGGAACGGGTGTTTTTCCGGGCCACGACCCTGGATGGCGAAATGATCGAATGTGAATGCGGCGGACTTCTCGGCCGCTGTATCCAGCATGAACTGGATCATCTGGACGGCAAACTCTTTATCGACCGCCTCACCCCCGCAGAAGCAATGAAAATCGAAAAACCTCTGCGTCAGCTGGTGCGCTACGGCGAAAAACACAAATACCTTCGGGTCAAAGTGAAATAGGTCATGTGCGAAAATAAAACAAAAATCAGTTTCCGGTCGGCCCTGTGGGGGTGCTGCTGTGGAACGGCTGTTTTCAAACAGTTGGTCTGCCACAGTTGGGGAAGGGTCATTTGGCACTTTGTCTGCATGGCACTTTGTGCAGCATTTATCATCGGCGGAGCCGCTGCTTTCCGCACGGGCAGAGAAATCAACAGCATGACCGCTGTATTCACAGAAGAATTCGGCGGGATCTCCTGCGGACCGGACGGGATTTTTCCTTCCAAAGACGCGAAACGCCCCCGGAGTGTCGCTCTGCCGCAGGATGGGCGGCTCGTCTATCTGCCGGAGTGGAAAAAGGATACCGCCTATACTCCCGATGACCTTAAAGTATTCCGCTACATGATCTTCTGGACCCCCGGGCGGCAGTTGCTCGCCGTCAATCAGGGCGATGAACTGGGTTGGGGCGTTCTGTGCCGGAGCGGTCTTACGGATCTGACCCGGCATATTTTCTCAACTTCGGAATTCAGTGACTTTCTCAAAAACACTCCGCCGCCTGTTGACGGGTGGAAAAATATGCCGATTTTTGTACAGCCATTCACTTTTTGGGCAAAGTTTTTGCTTTATGCACTTGCAATAACGCTCTTTATCGGTTATTTTATAGGAATAGTATGGCTGACGTTGCTTTACATCGGGATTTTTGCATTGATGTTCCGTTTGACGGGTGGTGCCGGGAAGTTGGTTTCCATGACGTTTTCCCAGTTCTGCAAGGTCGGAGTGTATGCGGCTTTTCCTGCGTTGCTGATCGCCGGATGTTTTCCGGTTCTTGAACTGCCGCTGTTGAGTTTCAATACAGTATATATGATCGGGCTGGTCGTTTACTGGCTGATCGTTGTCAACCGGAATGAGACCGATTTCCGGGAAAATCAGGGAGGTTCTCCAAATGAATGATAAAGACCGTTTTCTGCGGATCCCGGAGTGGTATCCTATTCTTGCATCTTACACTTTTCTGACGACGTTTGTGCGTCTGCGCAGTGAAGCCCAACTGCTGCTGGCAGGCAAAATAGCGGATGACGGGGCGGTGGAAGAGATCTCCGAACGGATCATTGCCGACCTCAAACAGCCGCTTGCCTCCGTCAACGGTCCCTGCTTTGTGAGCGTTGACACCTGCGCACCGACCGATACGGAACGGTTTGCCAAAAAAGGCGGAGCCGTTTTTTCGGCGGAGAGCGTTCTGCGGATTTTGCGGGAGAGCAAAAAAGTGCGCGAAGCGGCACAGGCGGGACTGGTCGAAAACATCTGCATCCGCCATTACCGCAATATGACCGCTCCGCGGGAGTTCCGCCTTTTCATCCACAACGGCGAACTCAATGCGATGAGCCAGTATCATCTGACCCGCCATTTCCGCCGTCTGGAAGGCGTCAGAGAACGTTATTGGGAAGCGGCGCAGAAACTCGTTGAAGATGTCGCGTGGCGGCTGCCGGTAAAAAATCTGGTTATGGATATCTACTTTACCCACTCCGGAAAAATCCTGATCCTCGACTTGAATCCGTGGGGCGAACCGACTTCGCCGCTCTTGCTGAACTCCTGGAGCAGAGATTGGGAGACCAAAGCGGGCATCGTGCTGATCCCGCCGCCGAAAACGATCAAGGGAAATGTAAACGTCTCTTTCTGAAACGGAGCAGATGGCATGGAGCGTCTCGGTATCTTCACCCGTTACGACCGTATGGGGGCATCCAGCCGTCTGCGTTTTTTTCAGTGGAAAGATGATTTTGCCGCTTTCGGATTTCTGCCGGAATTTTATCCGTTTTTTACAGAAGATTACCTGAAAAAGCTCTATTCCTGCGGTAAAAAATCCAAATTATCCCTGTTTATGGCGGCGGTGTGCCGTTTTTTTCAGTTGATGCGTGCGCCGCAGAAACTGTTGATCGAATACGAATTATTTCCTTTTCTTCCGGCGAAATGGGAACTTCTTTTTCTGAAACGGAAACGGTATTTTCTCGGATTTGATGACAACGTCTGGGAGAAATACAAAAACAATCCCGCCCTTGCCGACAAATATGACGAATTGATCCGTCATGCAGACGGCGTGATCGTTGCCAATGATTTTCTGTATGAAAAAGTAAAGCCGCTCAACGATAGAATTCTGCTGCTGCCGACGGTGATCCAGTTGGAAAATTATCAGGAACCCGCCCCGCCGAAACCGGAACGTTTCACGATCGGCTGGATCGGCACACCTGTTACCTACCGTTATCTGGAAGCGTTTGCAGAAATGCTTCAACAGGCCTCCAAAGAGATCGATTTTGATTTAAAAGTCATTGCGGCGAAACACCTTGTTCCGATTTCGGGTGTTCGGATGCACTTTGTGGACTGGTCCACTGAAAATGAGATACAGGAGTTGAAGAGTTGTCATATCGGCATCATGCCGTTGACGGATGATGCGTTTTCTCAAGGGAAATCGGCATTCAAACTGATCCAGTATCTTGGAGCGGGACTTCCGGCCGTAGCCTCTCCGATCGGAGAGAACAGCAAAGTTATTACGGCGGAGACCGGTTTTCTGGCAAGTTCTCCGGAGGAGTGGATCGCTGCGCTCCGTCAACTGGCGCATGACAGGACCCTGCGGCGGAAAATGGGAGATGCCGCCCGGATACGGGCCTACGAGTATTCCCAGACCAAATACGCTCCTCTGCTGGAAAAAATGCTCTGCGGAGACGGTGAATACGAAAGTCATTCAACGCAAAAATAACCGACAGAACCACAGTCTTACCCGGAGGAGCGTTTATCAAGCGTCCGGGAATGGCAGATGCAGTTGTTCGCTGCTGTTTTTGGTTGTCTTTCCGGTAAAGTTGCTGACTGTTACCCCGGCAAGGCGGACGGGACGTTTGCCCGCTTCGGTCTTCTCCAGCAAGCCGACCGCCTCTTTGCCGATGCGTTCTCCGCTGCGGACAGGACGTTCCAGCGTAACGGAACGGGTGATGGTGGAAAAGTCTTCATAACGCAGTTTCAGCGTTACTGTACACCCCTGCACTCCCTTCCGCTGAAGTGTGTGCGCCACATTGCGTGCCAGCGTTCTTAATACGATGCGGATATGACGCAAGTTTGTGCAGTCTTCAGGGAAAGTCGTTTCACGCCCCACGGACTTCGGGGCGCAATCGGTCTCCACCGGCCGCTCGTCGATGCCGCGGACGATCTGATAATAGTAATGCCCCACCTTGCCGAACATGGAAAGCAATACCGACAGATCCAGTTTTTTCAAATCCGCACCGGTACGGATGTTGATGGCTTCCAGTTTCTTCGCCGTCACCTGCCCGATGCCGTGGAATTTGGCGATCGGCAAGTCGCGGAGGAGTTCTTCCGCCGTTTCCGGTGTAATGAGCGTCAGCCCCGCCGGTTTGCGGTAATCAGAGGCGATCTTCGCCAGAAATTTATTGTAAGATACCCCCGCTGAAGCTGTCAATTCTGTCCGGCGGAAAATCTCCTCCTGAATGTAACGGGCAACTTTGACCGCAGAGGGTTCGTTGAGTTTGTTTTGCGTCACATCCAGATAGGCTTCATCAATGGAAACAGGTTCGACCAGATCGGTTATTTCATGGAAAATACGGTGGATCTGCTGAGAAACACGGCGGTAACGGCGGAAATCTCCGGGCAGAAAAATACCGTTCGGACAAAGCCGCATCGCGGTTTTCGTCGGCATGGCGGAGTGTACACCGAATTTGCGCGCTTCATAAGAACAGGTCGATACCACGCCCCGATGTTCGGCAGAACCGCCGACAATGACCGGTTTTCCCCGCAATTCAGGGCGGTCGCGCTGCTCGACGGAGGCGAAGAAAGCATCCATGTCGATATGTATGATCTTGCGCATCGGACGGAACTCCGGTTATTCCGCAGCAGTCAGAAACTCATATAATTTCCGGGCGGCGGCGCACTCCGCCTGTCTGCGGCTGGGGGCTTCTCCGACAGCAGAGTGAGCGTTGAAGGTCACTTCCACAACGTACAGCGGCCGGTGTTCCGGGCCGGACACATTCAGTATCCTGTAAAACGGCGGCGGCAGATGAAGTTTCTGCGCATACTCCTGTAAAGAACCTTTGGGGTTGATGGAGGTCAGCAGTTGACACGGTTCGGGCGTATGCTTCTGAAAGAGCGGCAGAATGTACGCACGGGAACTCTCCAGCCCCGCATCCAGATAAACTGCTCCGAGGACAGCTTCAAAGAGATCCGCCAGCGTGGAACGCCGTTCTGCTCCGCCGTTCTCCTGTTCGCCGTGACCGATACGGAGAAAACGCCCCAGTTTCAGTTGTTCAGCCAGTTCTGCCAATGTGCTTTCCTGAACCAGCGCAGAACGGATCTTGGTCATATCGCCCTCTTTCATATCAGGATAGAGGTTATAGAGGTATTCGGTCAAAATGATTTCGAGGACGGCATCCCCCAGAAATTCCAACCGCTGATTGTCGTAATTCAAGCCGTGTTCCACCGCATAGGAACGGTGGGTGAATGCTTCGGCAAGGTGCGGCAGAGAATATGCTTCAAGCCCTGCGGCGTTTTTGAATTCTGTAAACTCTTCCATCAGTGATTTCTCCGGATCCTTTCCACATGGTAAGTAATACGTTTATCCATAAATTTTCCGGAGAGATCAATGCCGGAAAGTTCCTGATATTTCTGTAAAAAGTCGTCAGTTACCGTCTCCGGCATGGCGATTTTGCCGTTACGGACACAGAGACGGATGGCGGCGATCAGCCGCGCCATATCGAGAGAGCGCAAACGGAAATTCAGCGGTTTGGGCAAAACAAGGCAACTGTCCAGGTCGATCGCCCCCCAATTAGAAAAACCGTTTTCGCTGCGGCGGCAGTAAAGATTACGCAAGTTCAAGTCTCCGTGGAGAAAGCCATTATCGTGAATTCGGCACAGCAGTCCGGCAAGCCCGCTGATGAAAGAGGGGTAATTTTCCGGGGCGGCAAACTCCGTCACGATGCGGTCGCACTGAAGATCCAGTCCGGTGAGACTGTCTGTAATAAGCAGAGCATCTGTCGGCAATCCGTATTTTTTATAGACGATCGCCGCGCGGACTTCCGGAGTCGGGATGCCGTTCTCTTTGAGGCGCAAAGCCCCCGCAAGACAGATGAAGGGGCGCGGAGTAAGCACCGCATGACGCGCGGCGTACAACCAGCCCCGTTGTTTATAATGTTTAAAAAAAGCGTCTCCGGCAATTCCCGCTGCGATCTTCGGACGGTCTTTGATGACCCGTGTGCAGGGGAACTGACGGAGGCTTATTGCAGGGACAAGGCACTTGAACTCTTCCAGAAAGTCCAACTTCACAACGCCGCTGAACTCCTTTTCTGCAACGGCAGTGTATCCTGCCGGAAGTGCCTTGTCTGCTCTCATGGATCTCAGAGATTTTCTGCGACCAGATCGCCGACTTCAGTGGTGGAATAACCCATCTTGCCGGCACTCATGGATTTGAGTTTGTTGGCGGTCACAAAAGCAATGCTGTTCTCAATGGCTTTGGCGGCCTCTTTTTCACCGAGGAAATCCAGCATCATCGCGGCGGCACCGATGGCGGCGAGCGGGTTGATGATGTTCATTCCGGTATACTTCGGGGCAGATCCGCCGATGGGTTCAAACATGCTGACACCTTCGGGATTGAGGTTTGCCCCGGAGGAGACACCCATACCGCCGGAGGTCATGGCGGCGAGGTCGGTAATGATGTCGCCCATGAGGTTTTCGGTCACGATGACGTCGAACCATTCGGGGTTCTTGACCATCCACATGGTCGTTGCGTCAACGTGGCAGTAGGCGGTCTTGACGGTGGGATACTGTTTCGCCATTTCGTTGAAAGCCCGTTCCCAGAGTCCGCAGACGTAGGTCAGAACGTTGGTTTTGCCGACGAGGGTCAGCTGCGCAACGTAACCGGCTTTTTTGTCCTCTTCGGAGAGTCCGCGCCACGGATTTTCTTTGCTGTGACGTTTCAGAGCCAGTTCAAAGGCATATTTCAGACAGCGGTCAACCTGTTTGCGGGTGTAGACCCAGTTCTGACAGGCGACTTCATCGGGAGTATCGACAGCGACGTTTCCGCCCATGCCGGTATAGCAGCCGCCGGAGTTTTCACGCACGACGACGTAGTCGATATCTTCGGGCTTCTTGTTGGCGAGCGGGGTCTCCACGCCGGGATAGAGTTTCACGGGGCGGAGGTTGATGTACTGGTCGAGGTCGAAACGCAGTTTCAGCAGAATACCTTTTTCGAGGATACCGGGTTTCACCTTCGGGCTGCCGATGGCACCGAGCAGAACCGCATCATTGGCGGCAAGCTGGGCGCAGGCATCTGCGGGGAGGGTCTCTCCGGTGGCGAGATAGTGTTCGCCGCCCCAGTCAAAATATTTCTTTTCGGTGGTGAAACCGAATTTTTTTCCGGCGGCATCCAGCACCTTGAGGGCCTCTGCGACGACTTCCGGGCCGGTGCCGTCACCGGGGATCACGGCGATCTTGTAATTTTTGGACATGATAAAGTTCCTTTCAGTAGCGTTTCTGTTTGCTGCGGGCAAGCACGCGCAGACGCAGAGCATTCAGACGGATGAAGCCGGCGGCATCCTTGTGATCGTAGGAGTCGTTATCCTCAAAACTGGCGATGGCGTCATCGTACAAACTGTATTCACTGCGGCGGCCGGTCACGTGGCAGGCACCTTTGTAGAGTTTGACCCGGACATCACCGGTGACGAACTTCTGGCTTTCGGTGATGAGAGCCTGGATCATTTCGCGTTCCGGAGCAAACCAGAAGCCGTTGTAGATCATATCGGCATATTTGGGAACGAGACTGTCGCGCAAGTGCATGACTTCACGGTCGAGCGTGATCTCTTCCAGTCCGCGGTGGGCGGCCTGAAGAATGGTTCCGGCGGGAGTCTCATAGACGCCGCGGGACTTCATGCCGACGAAACGGTTTTCAACGATGTCGATGCGGCCGACGGCGTGTTTTTTGCCCATGGCGTTGAGTTCGCGCATGATGTTGGCGGGGGAATACTCTTTGCCGTTGATCTTTTTGGGGATGCCTTTCTCAAAGGTGATGATGACATCTTCTGCCTGATCGGCGGCTTTGGAAAGCGGTTCGGTCATGACGGCGATATCTTCGGGGAATTCCTGCCAGGGATCTTCCAGCACGCCGCCTTCAAAACTGATATGGAGCAAGTTGCGGTCCATACTGTAAGGCTTTTTGGCGGAAACGTTCACGGGGATGTTGTTTTCCTGAGCGTATTTGATCATATCCTGACGGCCTTTGAAGTGCCAGTTGGGGTCGCGCCATGCGGCGATGATCTTGATTTCGGGGGCGATGGCGTTGGCGTTCAGTTCAAAACGCACCTGGTCGTTGCCTTTGCCGGTCGCGCCGTGACAGATGGCGTCAGCACCTTCAGCGCGGGCGACTTCGACGAGACGCTTGGCGATGAGGGGGCGGGCGATGGAAGTACCGAGGAGATAGTTGTTTTCGTAAATGGCTTCACCCTGAAGCATGGGGAAGATGAAATCACGGGCGAACTCTTCATTGAGGTCATCGATGATGCATTTGCTGGCACCGGTGGCGATGGCTTTTGCCTCAAGACCTTCGAGTTCTTCCTGCTGGCCCACATCGGCGCAATAGCAGATGACTTCGGCATTGTAGGTCTCTTTGACCCATTTGACGATCACGGAAGTATCCAGACCGCCGGAATAAGCGACTACGACTTTCATGTTATTTCTCCTTTTTATGGATTGAATTTTTCAGAGTGAAAATACACTTGATATAAGATAACGCCAAAATCGGATTTTAGCAACCTGAAAAACACAATTTTACAGCTTTTATATCATTAAAATAGCGTAAAATTTGCTTTTTTTGAAAAAACACCTATATTATAGCGGAATTTCAGAGAGAATGTTTTATTATGGCAGAAGAATTTTTCGACAATCTTATTTCCTGCATCAGGGCGGATGCGGCAAAGCATCCGGGGCAGACGATCCGTCAGGAGACGATCGACGCGCTTTTTGCACAGAAAAGCGTTCCGCCTCCCCTTCCGGCAGAACCGCTTCCGGCAGAACCGCTTCCGGCAGAACCGCTCCCGGCAGAGAAACTCGCTGTGTCAGAAACAGCTGCGCCGCCGCAGGCAATAAATGTTCCCGCCCCGGATATGGCTGTTCTCTGGGAACAGTGCATGAATTGTCAGAAGTGCGCCCTTGCCCAAACCCGTCATTCGGTGGTGTTCGGCGAAGGCAACCCCCATGCCCGTCTGATGTTCATCGGCGAAGGCCCCGGCGCAGATGAAGATCTGCAGGGCCGTCCCTTTGTCGGCAAAGCGGGACAACTGCTGGATAAGATGATCGGTGCGATGCAGTTCACCCGCGAAGAGGTTTTCATCGCCAACATCGTCAAGTGCCGTCCGCCGGGCAACCGTGTTCCGGACGAAAAAGAGGCGGAAGCCTGTATCGGTTATCTCAAACGCCAGATCGAACTGGTACAGCCCGAAGTTATTGTTCTTCTGGGGGCGACGGCGGTCAGATTTCTGCTGGAAAAGACAGAAGGCATCACCCGTCTGCGCGGCAACTGGCAGGCATACAACGGGATACCGGTCATGCCCACCTATCACCCCGCATTTCTGCTCCGTCAGGAGTCCGCAAAACGCGCGGCGTGGAGCGATTTGAAAATGGTCATGCAGGCACTCGGCAAAACACTGCCTCAAAAATAACAAGCGGAAAACTTCGCCATCCTGTCATAAAAAGATACAAAATTTTATATAAAATCCATTGTTTTTCAGTATTCTGCAAGTATATTAAGAATAAAATCATAAAATAATATACAAAAAAGGAAACTGAAAATGAGCAATGAACTTCGCCGCTGGATGCGTCCTGTTGGGTGGGGGATCGAACCACCTTATATCGCAGTATTCCGGAACTGTTTTGAATTGAAAACGTCCGCAGTTCTGCGCTTTGAATACAGCGCAGATGAGCGTGCGACCCTCTTTTGTGACGGCATCGCCATTGCTGACGGCCCGCCGCGCGGCACTCCGCAGCGGTGGTACTCCGCAACGGTGGAAGTTCCGCTCGAAGCCGGAAAACACGTTCTGACCGCACGGCTGATCGCTTTCGGCAAGAACCTGACCGCCTACGGTCAGATGACCGTCGCTCCCGGTATCTGGGTCGATGAAAAAAGCAATATCCTTTCGCCCGACTGGGAGTATCAGCTCGCTATGGGCTGTACCTTTGCTTCCAGCAAAACCGATTGGGGCAGTTTCGCCCATCTGCTTACCGATGAAGATTTCAACTGGCAGGCAAACGAGGGCAAAGGGGGCGAATGGCTCCCCGCCGTCTATGTGGACGATGAGCGTAACATGGTGCCGACTCCGCTTCCTGCCATGCGTTGTGATGAAATTCTCAATTACCGGAAAAAAGACAACTTTTTCCTCTTTGAAGATTACGTCTGCGCTTACGGCGAATATGAGTTTTCCGGCATCGGCGAAGTGCGTCTGCGCTGGGTCGAACCCGGCTGTGACAGCGCAGAACCCCCGGAGGATTTCGGGCGCACCCGCAAAACGGGCGAACCTTATCCCTGTTTTTCCGGTCCCGGCGACCGTTTCCGTCTGACCGGCGGAAAGGTGCGCTGGCGCGACTACTGGTGGCACGCCGGAAGAACGCTGGAAATGACCCTGTACGGCGATGCAAAACTGGAAAGTGTCCATTTTTACCGCACCGGTTATCCGCTGAAACGGAATCGTGACATCACCGTTCCCGGAAACGACGCCATGACCCGGCTGCTGCAAAAATCATGGAACACCTTGCAGGCGTGCAGTTTTGAAACATTGATGGATTGCCCCTATTACGAACAGCTGCAATATATTTCAGATTCCCGTTTCGATCTTCTGACGTTCTACAATCTGACCGATGATCTCCGTCTTGCGGAAAATGCCTTGCGTCAGTTTGCCGAAGGGCAGTATCCGGAAGGATTTCTCCCCTGCCGTTATCCGACCAAGGAGGCGGCCGGATATGTGCCGCAATTCGGCGAATACTACCGCATCCACATTCCCGCATTCACCGCCTTTTTCGTTCAGCTGGTACATGACTATGCCCGTTACGGCAAAGACAAATCGCTGGTTGCAGAGTTGCTCCCCGTCTGCCGTCGGGTCGCCGGATATATGGCGGAAAACACCGGAAAGGACGGCTTGCTCCGTCTTCCCGGCTGGAACTTCATCGACTGGCGGGACAACTGGGTGGGAGGTATCCCGCCTGAATGCGAAAACGGCGAAGGCTGTACCCTCGATCTGATCTGGCTTTATTCACTGAAAAATCTCGCCGAAATGGAAGAACTTTACGGCGATGCCGGAAATGCCGCCCAATACCGTAAACAGGCGGAAAACATCGGCAAAGCCATCCGTAAAACATATTTCGTGCCGGAAAAAAACTGCTTTGCCGAAAACAAAAGCCGCAGTTATTTCTCGGAACACGCGCAGGTGTTTGCCCTGATCGCACTGGGCGAAACATCGGTGATCCCCGCCCTCCGCAAAGGAGATCTGGACGAAAGCAACATCGCTTTCAGTTTCTACTATCTGGAGGTCTGCCGCGCGTACAAGCTGGACGACCTCTATCAGAAACGGCTTGAGAAATATCTTGAAACAGCGGCAGTTCCCGATTATAAAACCATTCCGGAGTGTTTCCCGGACGGCAGTTGGCTGCGTTCAAACTGTCACGCATGGGGAAGTCACATCCTCTATCACTATTTTGCAAAATCAACCATTCTCGACAAACTTTGAAAGGAGCCTGTCATGGACAAAACAGAACAACTTTATAAAATCGCCTCCGAAATCTATCAGGAGAAAGGTATCGACACCGAAAAAGTCATGGCAACACTCGATGAGATCCCGTTGAGCATCCACGTCTGGCAGGGGGATGACGTTACCGGCTTTGAACACACCGACCACGCTCTTACCGGCGGTTGTCAGGTCACGGGGAACTACCCCGGCAGGGCGCGGAACGCCGAAGAACTCCGTGCCGATCTGGATGTGGCTCTCTCGATGCTTCCCGGAAAAGCCTTGCGGGTCTGCCTGCAGGGACACGAAGTGGACTCCATCAAGCCCGGTCAGGATCGTGACACGTTCACCATCGAAAACTTCTCCGGCTGGCTGGATTGGGCGGCGCAGAAACATCTGGGCATGGATATTGCTCCTGCTTACTACTCCCACCCCAAACTCAAAGATGGACTTTCCCTGTCGCACCCGGATGCTGAGATCCGCCGTTTCTGGATCGAACACGGCAAAGCGATCCGCCGTATCGCTGCCGAATTCGGCCGCAAACTCGGCACGCCCTCGGTCTGCAACGTCTGGGTTCCGGACGGTTTCAAAGATGTTCCCGCCGACCGCCGCGCCCCCAGAGAACGGCTGTTGGAGTCTCTTGCCGCCACCTTTGAAGAAGAGTTCCCCGAAACGGAACTGCTGGATGCGGTGGAATCCAAACTTTTCGGTATCGGCGTGGAAAGTTACACCGTAGGTTCACATGATTTCTACCTCACTTACGCCGCGCGGAACAACAAACTCATCTGTCTGGATACGGGGCACTTCCATCCGACCGAATCCATTGCCGACAAACTTTCCGCCATCTGCTGCCAGCAGGGACGTATTCTGCTGCACATCAGCCGGGGAGTCCGCTGGGACAGCGACCATGTGGTGATCCTCGATGACGCCGTGAAAGATCTTGCCCGTGAGGTCGTGCGCAACACCAACGGCAAAAACCTTTACTTTACGCTGGATTACTTCGATGCCAGCATCAACCGTATCGCCGCATGGGTCATCGGGGCCAGAAACTTCCAGAAGGCACTGCTGATCGCCATGCTTACACCCGATCAGGCGGTGTGCGCCGATGAGAAAGCGGGTGATTTCACTGCCCGCCTCGCAGGGCAGGAAGCCTTGAAGAACCTGCCCTGGGCAGCGGTATGGGATCACTATTGCGCCAGCCGGAACATTCCCATGGACGACAATATTCTTGCGCCGATCCGTGCTTACGAAAAAGAAGTTCTGTTCAAGCGCGGTTAATGCCGCAGTCACCGCTTCTGCCCGGAATTATTCTCCAGCAGGAGCGGTGCTTTTCCAGTCAGACAGAGGGGGGCTTTGCCGGTAAGCAGATATAATGTTTTCATAATGACCTCCTGTCAAAGATGTTCAGACATGATTTTCCGGCGCGCCCGCGGCCGCTGCCGTTTGCTCAGACGTCCGCGATGCCGTATCGGTGCGGACTCCACTTGTTCTTCTTCAAGATCACGTTGAGTGAATGTCGGATTTTTGCGTATGCTCTTCATAAGGAACCTCCTCTCTTCTGCTTCACTAATAATATTTTCTGACAGAAAAATCAACATCTTTTGAAAAAAACGTAAAAAAAAATCTTTTTTTTTTGCCTTTTGCACAAAGTTGTATTATATTAGGAAAACGTCAGCGGAGAGATGGCTGAGTGGTCGAAGGCGACGGTCTCGAAAATCGTTAACGGGGTAACCTGTTCGCGGGTTCAAATCCCGCTCTCTCCGCCATTTTTTTTGCCAAAAAAATGGCGAACGAAGACGCAAGTCTTCACTTCACTGTGCCGTCAGGCACAACTTCACATCTTCACGCGGCGTCAGCCGCTCTTCACTGAATAACCGTTACGCCTTGCTTGTGAAGTCGCTCCCTTTGGTCGCTTGTGAAGAGGTCAGCTTACGCTGCCCGTGAAGTTTTCTCCCTGCGGGAGTAAGGATGGTGTTATCTTTTACTGCGCTTCGCTTACACGGCGGCAAGCCGCCTTGATTTTTTCTTTTGCGGTGATATATTACTTTACAGAAGGAGAACTTCTTATGGCTGAAAGCAAATTGCGTACACTTTCTATTGACTTTGCCGTGCAGATACTCAATCTGGTGAAATTCTTGAAAAGCCAGCACGAAACGATCGTTTCCAATCAAATCGGCAGAGTTCCGCTGACCCGTCCGGCGGCGGATACCGAAGTCCGCTCCCGTTTGCCCCTGCCGGATTTCCGGCGGGCGACCCGGTGAACTACGCATCGATTCACTCTGCTCCGTCCGGAAAGAAGACGGAATTCCAACTTCCGATCGGCAGCCGGGATCTGTGTTTTTTTACAGCCATATTGCTTCCATGATATAATTTCATATTTCAGACTTTTTCATGGTCATTGTATTCTGTAACGTAAAAACAGCATATATCCTGCGGTTATGCAAGTTATCAATGTTTTAAATCGTTTCCCCAAATATGCGCAATTTTCGGTTGGACTGAAAACTGCTTTTGGCTGTTACTTGTTGATTTTTTTCAGTCTATATGAGGAATGTTGCCTGGGTGTAGAGTTTTTCTGCGCCCCGTTCCAGAGCGGTCAGGCGCAAATAGAGCCACTCCTCCCGTTTTCCGGCGGGAACATCAAAGGAAAACTCCGTTCCCCTGAAATCCGCAACAACTCCCTCGGCACCAAGCAGTTGAAAATTGACCTTGCGGTTGCAGCGGGCTTTGTAACTCCTGCCGTCAAAAGAAAGTTCTTCAAAGCGCAGGCCGTTATCGGAGATCATACCGTAGAACCGTCCCTGCCGCAGAGCCTTCATACAGCCTTCAGCAGTACGTTCCTCCGGCAGCAGCATGATTTTCCCCTGCCAGATGTTGTCATCGACGTGATCCTGTGCAAAAAATCCGAAGCACTGCCGTCCGGTCGCAAGCACCTGATCCCACAGCATATCGTTGAAAGCCGTGAAATCCATCAGACCGTCACCGTTGAAAATTTCCATTCCCAGTACCCGCGGGTCGAAGTCCAGCAGTTCCAGCAGAAAATCCGCCGTCATGTGACTCCACATGGGGTGGTTGATGATAATGCCGCCCCCATCCGGAATAAGAAGCGAATCAAGGATTTCACGGAACGCCTCACGCCACGGCACGGGAAATCCCCGGGCAAAACCGCCCTGCTCCGTCATGCCGAATTTGCCGAAACGGTCAAATATCCCCGTTACAAGCATCGCCCCCGGCGAAGTGACGTGAAAATAATCATCGCAATCCGAAAACCAATGGTGTTCCGCATTGGGAATTTCCAGCAGATTTTCCGGAAGGTCGGGAAAGACGACCTTCCCTTCATCAAAGGGCAGCTGCTTCCGGCTTTCCTCCGGCAGAAGATGTTTCCAACTTTCCAGAAGCGGGGTGAAATCGATCCGTTCCCGGTGAAATTCTCCGTTGCGGAAACAGCCGGTCTGCCCCAGACGGAATGTATTCTCCCGGATGGAGTTCAGCGGATACCACGGTGCAGACGGATAGTAGTTTGACACCATTGCACACTCCAAACCGCCTTTCAGATAAAGTTCCAGATGCTCCGGCAGATAGCAGTGCATGTGCGTGGAACTCAATACCTGTGCGCCATGTTTCCAGTCGATCCCGGCAAGCGGGGTTCGGTTTCGCTCAAACATCATTTTTCCCCCTCTGTATGTTCCACTCTTCCGTTATCACTGCTGTCTGTCTTTTTTGTTTCCAGATCGCGGAAGAGGCGGAACAGATCTTTCGTCCCGCAGATCCCGAACCAGAATGTGGAGATCAGCGCGATGATACCTGTAATCAGCAGTTGGTTGATAAAGAAATAGTATCCCCAGTAGTGAGACGGCCACGGAGTGATCCAGTTCCAGATGATAACGGCAATCACACTCAAAAGGAAGGTGTAGCCGAAACTGTAAAGAAATACCGACCACGCCAATACTTTATCACCTGTGGTATACTGGTTGTCAAATCCAAGCACCTTGTGGAAGAAAAAGTTTTTGAGTGTCACTTTTTCCGGGATATAGGTCGTCTCTTCCACGCTGTAAATGCCACGGTGAAGCATCTTATCCATATTGAACGGCTTTTTGCACGTCGCCAGCGAAACCGCAACGTAAAGGATAATGGTTATAAGCGTGGTAAAAAATGTGATTTCCACCGAATTGATGGGAAACTTGTGCGGATTGAGTTCCCAGACAATATAGGGATTGAAAGGAGCGGATAAAACGTGCAATATCTTGCCGACGACCGGCAGAAGTCCGGCTCTGTCCAGTGCCGGATAGATATCCGTTGCCCATATCTGCTGGGCGATAATGGCGGATGTGGCGATCACAGCACCGCTGATTAAAGCGGAAAACGCACCTGCTGAAGTCCCGCGGCTCCAGTAAAGTCCAAGGACAATAACGATACCGGCACCGATCCAGATCGCCCCGGTAATGGAGAAAAACATCCATATAAAGTCAATTTGTGCAAAGAACAGACTGAAAATAAAGGCAAAGATCCCGACTCCGGAGATGGCGAGACGCAAAGCCAAAAGTTGCTGTTCCGGCGTAAACGATTTTTTACGGAGCGGCACAACAAAATCCTGAACAATAATACTTCCCCAGGAGTGCATATAAGTAGTATCCGTAGAAACCATGAGGAAAATCATCAAAGCGCAGAAGATCCCGGTCAAACCGACCGGAAGGATTTCTTTGATGACCACCGGCACGATCATCTGATTGTAAATCGTCCGGAATGTCTGTTCCTGTTTGCGGGTAGAGGGAAATTCTTTCAGGGTTTCCCCGGTAACTTTGATATAAGGATCAGCCGCTTCGGCATTGTACGCTTCACGGTCTTTATAGGAAGATGAAAATTGAGTTCTGACCGGAACTTTTTTGTATTCCGCTTTCAGTTTTTCGCTCAATTTATTCTGATTGACGAAACAGTCCTCAATGGCTTTGCTTGCCAGGGCGGAGCGTACCTTGGCGGATTCGCGGGCATACTTCGGACAGTTGATGTAGGTGATGGCGACCACGGCAAGCAAAATGTAGATCATAATGTTGAAACCGCCCCGCCATGTGCCGAGCAAACCACCCATTTTTGCCTCATGCGGAGAACGGGCAGCACCATTGTACCCCTGTGTACCGCCCCATGATATTCTGCCGACAATAAGGCTCAGGATACCGGAAATGATAAAGAAAATATTGAAATCCCGGAGATTTTCCACATCGTAGGGATTGACGAAACTTTCCCCGGGCGGACGGGAGAGCAGAGCGGGCATCATCTCGTCAGTCCACGAGAAAGTAAAGCAGATGTAGATCACGATCAACAGCAGCATCGGGTAACTCAAAAGTCCCTGTACACAGTCTGTCACCATGATCGTCACCTGACCGCCCAGCAGCGCAATGATCAGTGCCAATCCCAGAAAAAATGCCATACAAACCGCCATGGTCGGAATGTGGACGTTTCCGATACTCATCCGTACCGGAAGATCCAGAAAGTAAATCAGAAATCTTGCTCCGACTGCCGGAAAAATCGCATAGTTGATAATGCCGGAAACAGACTGGATTATGGAGGCCAGCACACGCAAGGATTTGCAGTAACGCACTTCAAAAAACTGCCCCATGGTCATACACCGCGTTTCACGGAAACGGTAGGTGCAGTAACCGCACAACCCCATAAGCAGAGCAATCGGCAGTTTCAAATTTCCCCAGAAGTTGATGGCAAATCCGCAACGGTAATAGACTTCCATAATGGCAACTACGCTGATAAGCCCCATCGCCGCCTCACCGGAGGCAACGGAGACAACATAACGCCCCGCCACCCGTCCGGCTGTGAGAAAGTCTGCCACACCTTTGGCATAACGCTGACTTTTCATTGCGGCAAAAACCACAATAAATACAGGTATGCAAACGATGATCCAGTCAATAATGCTCATGAATCACAACTCCTTTTCCAACATGAAATATTCGGTGCAATTTCCTTCGACAGTGAATTTTACGCCTTTGGCAAAATCTTCAGCAGAATAAGTACCGACGACCTTGTTGTCAATAAGGTTTTTCACCCGTACTTTTGCCGGCAAATCTTTGAATAGTTTCAAATCCATTTTGAACGAGGTCGTCTGACGTTTTCTGCTGTCATTGTGAAGGATGAAAATATTTTCCGTTCCGTACGCATAGGGGATGACGGACGGATTGGTGCTGTAAAGACGGAAAAGATCCTGCTCCCGTCCGGCGGCACGGAAAATGGCACGCTTGATAAAATCATCGTATTCAGGCTCGTTGCTCTGGAAAGTGGCATAGATACTGCGGCCTTTCCCAAAGGTGTTTTCTCCCACCAGCGGGCGGACAAATTTCTTGCCGTCCGGAGAAGCCAGCAAGGTAAAATTCTTGCCGGGGCGGATGTTGAGATTACAACGGAAGGGTTCGCCGGAAAGTTTCTTCGGCAGAGCCGGGAGCAGATAGGAGGTCTTTCCGGCTTCGGAGAATTTCAAACCGGCACTGTTTTTTCCGGCTTCGTATTCAAAGCCCATCACATCGGCAAGTTGATTTTTGCCCTGATAACAGGCGGCTTCGCCGAAACCGAGGAATCCGCCGCCATTCCGGACAAATTTGGCAATGTTTTCAGCAAGCCGTTTATCCTTCCAGCCGGTCGTGCCGACCCATGCCGTACCGGTCATACCGTAACTCATGAGGACGGTGCAATCGGCAGGAACGCCCTTTTCGGCAACTTCGGTATGGCTGATCCACTTCATATTCACCGGGATATCCGTGAAGTGACGGAGGAACGGATCACGCCACGGCCGCCAGGAGTACTGTTTGCCCCATTCGGTCATCACATAAACATTGATGTCGTGCGTAAAGATCTTCTTTTGGTGCAGATATTTATACATCAGCAGATATTCCCGGTGGATACGTTGCAACAACCGCACATAAAGGTCCGCAGTTGCGGCATCGCAGTAGGTGAAAATCGGTGCAAATTCGGCAAAATAGTGCATATCACGGATGCGGAAAAGTTCGCCGCGGCGGTTACGATGCCAGTTTTCAAGGATCTTGCTGAAACTGTCGGGACGGTTCACCATGTGAGTAAAGAGCCATTCCAACCGTCCGGCGGTACAGGTTTTGCCGTTTTGTTCGGTCATGGAACGGACATCCACGGCATCTTGCAGCGGACGGGCGAGAGACTGCACGCCGGTACATTCAAACGCATCCAGATCCGGCTCGAAGCCCAAATGTTTATCCCCCCAGTAGAACTGGTACATAATGCCGTTTGCACGGGCGACATCGGACATTTTTTTCACAAAATCCTTTACCAGTTTCTGGTTGTATTTCATCCACAGTTTTATTTCAGGAGTGGGGGTATAATTGATTGCCTGACCATCCAGCGATGCAAAGAGCATGGCGGGACGGAACTTCAGACCGGAATACTCCTCAAAGGCTTTCTGGGCGGACGGGTTGGTGTTGCAGCCGTTGTAACCCCAGAACTCCCACCATTTCATCCGTTTTCCGGTGAAGTAGTGGAAACAGCCGTCCATGTGATGATACAGGATTTTTCCTTTGTACATTTTGCAGTATTTCTCCCAGTCGGCAAGATAGACGGCAGTCTGTTCCGGTCCGGGGAGAGAGAGGTTCAAGCCCCGGACATGATGGGTGAAGTAGTAGACGGCATAGCGATGACCGGCGATGGGATTTTTTACGGTAACGATGTATTTTTTAGGATCGAGAGTCCAGCCGGTGCGGGGTTCCACATCTTTTTTGGTGGTCTCATCCCGAACCTGCCAATAGCGGTAGTGATCGTAGGTCAGCAGGGCATGCGGGTCTTTGACAGAAAGTTCAAGGGGCTTTCCGGCGACGGCATAACCGTCGGAGAAACTGTAACCGGTCTCCGTGGTTTCAGGATGCTCTTTCGCCCATTTCTGCAATACTTTATTGGTCACGATCTGACCGCCGGAAGAGACTTTCATGCCTTTTTTCAGCAGAAAATCAAGTTGGTAAGTATCGGCGTGCCGGGGGTGAGCATGATTCAAACTCAACACGAAATTCCGTACATAAACATCCTGGGATCTGGCAAAAAGGAAGTTCAGAAAATCCGGAGTCGTTACCGGCGGCAGCATCGTGGCAATGGGGGGAACTCCATTTTTGCCCATAAGCAGTTTATCATCAAACTCTCTTGCCGCCATCTTTTCCAGACGGCTGCCGTAAGTAAAGAGTTGTTTTTCCTGCTCCCGCAGCAAACGGAGGAATGCGTCAAATTTGAATATCAGCCGGTTATCCAGATAATTTTTCAGCATTTTCAGATAGACCGGCGGATATTTCTTCTGTCTTTCCAGATTGGCATAGACACGCTTACGGCTGTCAAGAGAACGGGTCTCAAATTTACGGGTGACTTTTCCGGCAGGGGTTTCCCACACTCCGGCATTGTCGGAAATTTTTCCGGCGACAGCGGGTTTGAGTTGCTCCATGAAAACGAAATCCGGCTTTTCTCCGGGGATGAAAATACCGCTTTTGACAGTCGTTGAGGGACGGAATACTTCTTTGGGAGAAGTCATTTCCTGATCGGTCAGACGGCGGTTGTAGAAACGCACCATGTGGATCTTGCCTTTGAGGTAACGGTTGCTGCGATAGGGATGCGCCCCGATACTGATATCGCCGGAGGATTGACGGATCACACCGCGATAACTGTGATTGGAATAAACTTTTCCATTCACTGCGATACCGATTTCATCGCCGTCAATAAATCCGAACAGACGGATTTTTTCTTTTGCATTGATTTTTACAGAAGGAGAGCCGAAGTAATCGGGCTTTGCCTGCGGGGTGCTGTCCATGCCGACAGTACCTCTCGGATGCACCCAGATCCTTGCCCGGGTGGATTCAAAAGCAACAAGTGCGGCATTGCTGTTTTTCGGGAATTCATCAACTTCAAAAATGATTTCAACGGTAAAACTTTTGGACTGGCGCAACTCTCTGTGATCCGGAATGAGTACATAATTGCCGGAGCCGTCACCCTTGAAAACCTGTTTGCCATTGGCATCAACAGTCAACGCATCGGCAGGATTGCCGGAGAGAGTGCGGATGTATCCCACGTTATTATTCGGGCCGTAGTCCCGGACGAACCCGTCTTGAGCATCGGCGAAGTCGTACGCGGCGACCAGACCGTCGGGGTCAGCTGCGGCGAATGCCGCTGCCCCGATGCAGAAGAGGAGCAGAGTGAGGAAATGTTTTTTCATTAGTTGTTCTCCTTGGGTTAGAGGTTTAAAAATTCAAGTTGTTGAATGATTTCCTGTTATTTTTCAAAAGTATAGATAAAAACGCTGCCCAGTCTGCCCCGGCCGCCGACTGCGGCACAGCTGCCGTCTGAGTTTACTGCAACGCAGCTCAATTCGGTATTTGAAGTAATGACTTCGTGCGGCAGCTCTTTGCAGGCTCTGCCGAGGTCACGCAGACCATTCTGATCATCATAAATGACCAGATGACCCAGATCGTCGGCATCGCCCATTACCGCATAGGCGGTTTTGCCGTCTGCCGAAACGGCGATATCGTGGACTTTGCCCTCTGCTCCGACAGCACCGAGAGCAAAGCAGCTCTGTTTTTGCAGATCGACCAGAGCGAAGACGCCGTCAGCAGTTCCGATGAAATACCGTCCGTCAGCCATTTGACCAGCCGCAGTAACTTCTGCGAGGAACTTACGCCCCGCTCTGTGCGGCAGTTTGATGGTTTCGGGGATCTCCGGAAGTTCCTTTTTGTCGAAAGTGACTTTTTCGGCCGTTTCGGCGTATTTGCCATTTTCAAATTTGAATGTCTTGCCGTCGGCCTGTGCGTACACGGTATTGCCGATGAACTTGACATTTGTTATTGTATGATCGGAGTCGGCGGGCAGTTTTTCCCAGACTTTGAACGCCTGACAATCTTTGAATTCGACCCGGCTTTGAGCGTTTGCAGAACGCCATTTGTCGTCTTCGATGACATATTTTCGGAAAGCAAAATGTCTTGCCGATACTTCTTCGTAATCCGGGCAGGGGTAATAGTCTTTGCCGTCAGCAAAGGAACAGTAGCTCCACACATCGCGGCTTTTTTCTTTTGCCTGATTGCGTTTTTCATAAATTTTCCGCAGGTCGAGAGCCATCATCCACGCCATGTCTTCGCCGTGATTTCCGCTTGGAACATAAAGAACATCATTCTGGTCTATTCCGACATGGCAGATCGCACCGCAGGTCATTTCGGTATCGCCGATAACACCCATGAACTCAGGTTCTCCGCCGTTGAGGAAGTCATAACGGAAAAGGTGGGCAATTCCGCCCGGATAGGTATTGCAGCTTTCTCGCAGTACGATGTACCAGAGGACATTGTTTGAGTCGAAAATATGTCCTTTCTGCAGCTGCGGCGGCGTGTTTTCCCAATCGCCGCGGGGAGCAAGAGACGCGACGGTTTCAAAGGTCTGACTGTCCGGATCGAGGCGGAAAAGTTTATCGCTAAAATGCATGGTAAAATAGAATTTACCGTCTTTCCCCGCTGTCCAATGAGCGATCATCCGGTGCAGATCCCAGCGGTACAGTTCTTCTTTTTCGCTGGCGGCGATGCCGAGATCTTTTATTTCCAGCGTGTCAGTGTCGATCCGCCAGATGTGGCCGCTGCGGCTGGAAGTGTAAATGCCGTTTTCATGATCCGGATAGACACCGAAAGAACCCATTTCGGTGATCTGTCCCAAATTCATAACAGACAGATCGTTCAGGTCGATCCGGTACAGATTTCCTTTGAGAAAAGTGGTGCAGAAATAGGCATTGTGCTTTGCATCATAACAGCCGCCGTAAATGGTATCGTGTTTGACGGGAATGCCCAGATTTTTTACGCTGCTGTCTGCCGGATCATAGATGATCATGCGGGAACCCTGATAGGCTTCATGGATATGCTCGTACATCGAGTCAAAGAGCCAGCTGGGGTGGATCGGTGCTCTGGCGGTCGTGTGAGTCGTCATTAAAATCCTGCCGTCCGGAAGTTCAGACAGCGAAGTGTGGATCTTGCTCGGCGGGATCTCCCGTTGGCTTACAAAAGTCTCCTCACTTGCATCAAAGAGAAACTTCAAATCGCCGGTCGCTGTATCGTAATGATACAGCCTTGCGGATAACGGTTGTGACAATTCGCCGCATAACGCCACATAGGCGTCACGCTCATTTGTGCAAAGCATAAAATCCCAAACAGCATTATGTTTGCTGTTTGACGGGAGCATTTTCTGCCGGACAGTTCCTGCCGGCAATAAATCGAAATACTCTTTGGGCAGATTTTTGCAGAAATATTTTTCTCTTAATTCGCTACGCATACGGACGGTTCTTCCAATAAATTTGATTTTATCATTCAGCTTTGAGGCACAACAAGCCCTGTATCTGAAACGGCAATGGCCGGAATCAGATAACGATTTTCAAGTTTTTTTTCCTGTTTTTTTAGAGTTTTATATCAGCGGTCTTCATCCGAGAACCAACTGTTTTTGGCATGATAACCTTCCAGATTGGAGAGCAGTTTTTCTACGGGAGCCACATGACCGTCAAGCATCAGCACATTGAGTTTTCCCTGATGCCGGGGACGGGTCACATTTTCTTTGTTATCTGCTGCTTTCCACACATCCAGCAGGTGCATGACGCCATCGGTTGCAGCGATCGTTGCTTCCGGCATGGAGAAGTCTGCCAGTTTTCCGCCCCGGCGCAGGTTGGCCCGCTTGGAATCGACAACATGAAGATTTACGTTCATCACATAACCGATATGAGAGAAGGTTTCATATTTTTCTTCGCCCGGACACTCAAGGACGTTACCTTTTTTGCGGGCTCCCAGTTGGGGTTTCAGATCGAGTTCTTTCACAAACGGATTATCCAGACACCAGATGTTGCGCCAGTTGTCCCGGTTGTTGACCACACAGAGCATACCATCATTTTTTTCGGCGTAGGATTGCAAAGCAATACCGATCCGTTTCAAATTATTCTGACAAGTGACCCGTGAGGCTGTTGCCGCAGTGGTCGTGCCGCACAGCAGCAGTACGGCAGTTGCACAACAAAGGAGGAGTACTCCCAGTTCCATACGATTGAAGTTGTTTCCCATTTTTGATTTCTCCTGAATTATTTTTGCGGTTATCTGTATCTGAAAATCTACTTTTCAGCGAACAACGCTTTTGCCGCCTGACAACTGCGCCTGACGGCGGCACGGAATTTTTCCACATCACCGCCGTCACGGTAGACTTCGGCATTGAAACGCTTCAGGAAACTTTTTTCCGCCTCATAAAAAGCCCGGAGCGGTTCTTCCTGCCAGCGTTTGGCTGGAATGATGGCTTTACTGACGATATTGTAACAGTAAGAACAATCATCTGTGATTTTTCCGGCAATAATGTCCTCTTCGGTGATGCGGGCGCAGACGACCTCTCTGGCTGTACATCTGCCGCGATCCCAGACGATGTAAATTTCACCGTCACTGCCCTGAACCGCATCGGGATAAGAGATATTTTCTCCGTTATCCAGCAGAAGCGAATGGGTAAAACTCTTTCCGTCATCTTCAGAAAGCAAAGCGGTCATAGCAGTCCGCTCTTTGCTGTGCATATTGTTTATCAGAAGGACTCTGCCGGATTTCAGCCGCAAAAGGCAGAGACGTGTGGAGGGATTGGGGATGTCGGTATTTTCGCCATCCGTCCAGGTTTTGCCGCCGTCAAAAGATTCACTTTTGGCAATATAACCGGTATCGGCACGGGCAAGGAGGAGAATGGATTTGTCTTTGCGTTCAAGAAACATGCCTTCGTCAAACGGAGTCGAAACTTTTTTCCCGGCGTAACTGCGTTGGAAACTTTCGCCGTTATCACTGCTGACAAAATACTGATAATATTCTCCGCGCCAGTCGTAGGCAGGCAGAAATATTCTGCCGTCACTCAGCACCGTCGGCTGACAGCGCAGAAAACCGCTGCCGATAAAAACGGGTTCGCTCCATTGCAGTTTATCGGCATCAGGAGCGTCACAGCGGACATACCACAAATTCAGATGCCCCGGAGTCCTCAGGGGCAGATAATTGTAGTTTCGCTGGATATAAAATACCCAAAGCCGTCCGGCAGGATCACTCCATAACTGGATATCCAGCGATTGCAGCAATGCCTCCGGGACACTCTTGATGACCAGCAGCGGTTCGCTCCAGGTCAAACCGTCGTCGTCACTTCTGACAAGCAAGTTGTAGTTCAACAGAGACGGTTCCTGCAAGCCGCCGGAATACCAGCCGGCATAAAGTCTGCCGCCGCGGGTTCTGGCAACGGTCGGACATCCCTGCCACAGGCGTTCCGCCACGCCGAAGCAAGCGGGCGGCTCAACAATGATTTCAGATTGTACAGTATGACGGATATCCATCGCACCAGACTCCTTTCTACTTTTTACTTTCTTTTCAATTCTACTACTGTCCGGTAAAAATCACCGGAGTTAATTGAAATTGTCGGGACTTGTCTTTAATATTTAACAAGAAAGCCCCGAACAGTGTATTACAATAGCATCTATTCTCAACTTTTCAATTTCATCCCCCGATATTGTTTTGAAAAAATCGTAAAAAGTCAGGCGGAGACCGATATTGCAAGCATTTTACCGCATGGAAACAGTTCTTGACTTTGCTCTTTGCTCAAATTTCCGGCAAGGATTCTTTGCGTGAAATTGAACACGCTCTGCTTGCCAACCACAAACGGCTTTATCACCTTGGCATGGAAGCCGTAGCAAAATCCACGCTTTCTGAAGCAATGAACCACCGTATGCCGAACGGCAGCACGGCGGTATAAAAAAGAGGCTGTCCATTGTCCGGCCAGCCTTCTGTCTGATTTGTTGCGCTGTTCAATTCCGTTTGAAGGTTTGAGTGCCTCTGGAAATTTGAAATTCCGTGGAATTTACTTCAAGCGTGAACGCTTCACTGCTGACTATGGTGATCTCATGCTGTGTGGCAAGCAGATCGGCTGTGACCGTTCCGAAACGCAGTTTTTTTATGCCGAGCGTTCCGGTGATTTTTTCCGGCAGATGCCATTTGATTTTCTTTTCAAACGCATTGACGGAATAGATGCCGATCACACATTCGATGAAAATGGAAATCGGTCCGAGAGCAGACCAGCCGCAGAAATCCGGACGGACGATCCGGTTGTTTTCGTCACAGGAACGTGCCGGTTCGCAGCGGTTGGGGTTGTAACACTCCCAAATCGTGTGAGGCGTGTATTCCCGCCAGGTGCGGTACTGCTGACGGAGCAGCCGCCGGGACGTTTCTTCTGCCTGATCGAAAAATCCGTAGTTGAGGCATCCGCGAAGTCCGGCGTAAGCCAGCGGCAGCCAGACACTTCCGCGCCAGTACATCCCGTTTTCGCCATTGAAGTCGGCATCGCTTCTGGAAAGGGAGGTCCACGGATATTCTCCGCCGAGTTTATCGGCATCTTTTATGGCGCAAAGAGTTTTTTCTGCCTGTTCTGCGTTGGCAATCTCTGCTGTCAGCGGCCAGAAGGAGGCTGGAGTCAAAATCCGGTAAAACGCATGGGTATTCTGGTCGATATCAAAGAAAAATTCCTCTTTTTCATCCCAGTAATATTTTTGAACAATTTCTTGCTTTTCCCGGAAACGCTCCGCCCATATACGGCTTGAAACATCATCGCCGAGCAGTTTTGCCATGCGGGAAATCGAGTTTGCCGCCAACGCCTGTTGGCAGATAGCATCCAGCCAGAGCATATCAGGATTGTTGGGACGGTTTTTCCGGGCGTGTTCGCCGATGCGTCCCCGGGGAGTATTATCCATACCGGAGCGGCCGCCCTCCCAGAGATAGCCCAATTCTTCCCGGATAAGACAGGTCTCATTGCGTACTCCGGGGGGGATGATCCTTTCGGAGAGTGACTCCAGAAAATCATAATGTTTCTGCAGATATTGTTTGTCGCAAAGAAGTTCTTTCAGGTGTTCAAAATCTCCTGAAAAGAGGGCGTTTTCATATTCTGCCCATGCCAGCAGCGGCGGGTTATCGGCAATATGAAGATAAAGCGGCACGCTTTCTCCCAAAACCGCATCGGAGAAAAATGGAATACGTTCCGGTTTGATCCGGGGGAGTTCGCCATTTTCATGGAGGATGTGGTAGAAGTTTTTGAGCGAGGCAATACCCGGAAAGAGTTCCTGCGGGGCATATTTGCAAAAAAGTGTCATAAAGCAGGTATCCCAGATCCAGATATCGGTATCGCAAAATCCCTCATCCATATAGGGTGTTTGCGGCATGCCGGGAATATCCCGGACGTGGTCCCATGCCAGTTCCCATGCTTTCCAATACAATTCAACAAATCCGGGTTCAGCATCGAAAACCGGAGTTGGAAGATAAGACTTTACTTCTGAAAAATTTTTTTTGTTCACAATTGAATTTCCAAAGTTGTAGTGTTGATAAAACAAATCTCCCGCCGGAGCAAGGTTCCATCCGGAGCATGGATAATCAAAAACTGCGTGCCGGTGCCGTGAAGTTTCAATACATTGTTTTTTATGTACTCAATATGAAGTTCTGGCGACTGCTCAAGGACCGCCTGCGGCAGAATGGTGATGATTTTGGGTTCCCGTTCTCGGACCATTGTTTCAAAGGAAAGCTGCGGGGTGACGATTTTTACTTTTTTACAGTTCCCGGCGGTACTCCAATCGGTGTTGAGCAGCATTAAACGGCGTACTCCGTCCGGCTGAATGTGCATATTCCAGAATACTTCTCCGGACGGGTCTTTTACATGACACTCCGGCTGATGTTCTCCAGCGAGACGGGCAATCAGAGATGCAGAAAGTTTCTGCAACTCCTCATGGCCGGGATAGGCGAAGGCGGTAATCAGATAGACCGTACCTTTGCCGCATCGATATTTGACCACGACAGGCTTTCCGGAGACAGCATCCCAGATGATTGGCTCTGCTCCGGAAAGTTCCGTATCTGCCAGAAAACAGGGACCGTCTTCATCCGGAGAGCTGCTTGGAATGGCAGACAGTTGGACTTGTGGATAAATTTCTCTGTCTGCACAATTCCAACTGCCGCTGAAACGGGAACTTTGGCCGTGTATTTTTACCCCGCAAAGTTCGGAAAGGTCGCCGTTGTTCCATAAGGAAAGGTCTTTCATCTCCCGCAGGAAATTCCGTTTGACATGCGTGCTGAATTGCGGCAATCCGGTAAGGAGTGTTCCGCCATTCTGAACAAAAGAGAGAAGTTTCCGGTAATCTTCATCAATCATGGTATTCCAGCCGAGGTGGAGCAGCAGCGAATATTGTTTCAGATAATCAGCGGAAACTTCTGCCGGAACTTCGTCGAAATCCCCGTAAGGAGTTCCGGAAAAGAAGAACCGCCGTTTGGTAAAATCCTGCCTAAGAGGGTGAGTGGATGCTCCGGGCATCAGCACATCGAGCAGCTGGCGGCATTTTTCCGGTTGACGGTGTCCCCATGTTTCATCCCGATTTCCGAAAAGTCCCCAGATGGAATAGTCCGGCGTCTGTTCCGAGTCGCAGATAAAACCGTTGAAAGGTGCGGCGTAACGGCCCTCGATAAAGGCGATTTTCCGCACTGTTTTTCCGGTACGCGGATGGGTTTTGACGAAGCGGAAGAACTCTCTGGTCATATCCCGTTTGCCTTTGGTCAGTTTATCGTCCCACGCCTGCCGTTCTTCTTTGAAAAGGTTGAAAAGACAGTCTTCCTCATAAATCATGGAGGCTCCCATCATCCACGGCTGGAAGAGGGAGAGAAAATATTGTCCGAGATGCGTTTCAAAATAGGGCTGCACCGCATGTTGTATTGCAATATGAACACCCCATTCGCCCTTTTTGAAAAATTCTGCCGCCGGACGTGCCTGTGAACAGAGGTGCTGGGTATGCGGAACCATCGTTTCCGAACGGATGAAATCGACGCCTGCCATGTAAGCGTAACGCTGGCCGCCGGAGGCATCGCCGAAAGCACTGCGGGGCGAAAGTTTCCGCGAGTTATCCACATCGGTTTTCAAACGGGCGATGAATTTTTCCATTGCCGTTTTCATATCCGGGGACTCTGTTTCTGCTGTGGGGTCAAAGGCGTAGACGGCCCCGGAATATTCGTGACGTCCCACGCTGTGGAGCATCTCTCCGGCTCCTCTGATGAGTGCGCCGCTCTCATAGCGGTTGGCGGCCTCCACATAAATACTGTGTGTACGGCAGAAATCAGCCCAGCGGAATAAGAGTTCATCTTCATTGATCGCATTTTTCACCTCTTCCCGGTTGGGCAGAAAGGAGCGGAATACGACCAGATTGCCCAGTTTTGTCCGGGCGGTGTAATCCAATATCCAGTCCATAAAACCGCTGTTTTCGTGGGGAATGGTGGTCATATCGTAGCCGACTTTGACTTCGGGTGTTTCATCTTTGAGGTCATAGATCACCGGGAGCGGATGAGTTGTGCCGAGGGAGGTGGTCACGTTGCCTTGCAGAAGCGGAGAGTGAAGCGTGAAGAAAAAGTCGTTCCAGCCGGGGGAAAGCGGCAGTTCGCATACCTCTTCGGGCGTATGGATCTGAATGAGATCACTGTGTGCGGCAAAAACTCTGCCGCGAATTTTTTCACCGGTCAACGCCCACGGCACAAAAGAGAGTTCGCCGTGTTGACGGACGGCGTTCTGCAAAATAAGACGGTTGAGCAGAAAATAGAGGGATTTGTGACCGTTTTCAAGGCGGAAGGTATGTTCGCCGGGGGAGACCTGAAAGCGAAGCCACTCATCTTCAAGCATCTGCATAAAATTATCGTGACAGCGGAAATAACGGGTGTTTTCTGCAACGGTTTTTCCGTCGCAGCAGAGTTTCAGCGGAATGAAATCTGCCGCCTGTTTTTCATCGCCCGGGGTATATCCGGGGGCGATCATGGCAACGATGTGCAGGATCTGTTCTGTGAAATCCGCCCCGGAGGCGGGAATATCGGCTTTGAAAGAGAGACTTTCCCCCGGAGCGAGCCATGCGGTGCGCATCCGTGCCCAATCTCTGACGGGAAGAGCCGATGCAAAATCATCCGCCTCCCATATCGTCTGCCCCGGTTTTGCCGGTTCCTGAAACCAGAAATAGCCGGTGCGGGTGACAATGACATGACACCCCAGATATTTCGGGCCCACCGGAAAAACGATACGTCCTTTCCGGGCAATATCGGCGGCGGAGAAAGTGAAATCCCCGGAGAGGGTGTGGAGAAAGAACAGAGCATCGGGTTCTGCTTCTGCCGTGACCCGTACCCCGGAAATGCCGCGGCGGGTGGTGCTTTCCCACCGGGGCGCATCAAGCAGAGTTTCCCGGGCGCAATGTCCCGGACCGTACCAGATGACCGGATAATCCAGCAGACGGGTTTCAAGGATCTTTCCTTTGTCGCAGGAGAGATCGCCGTCCCACCGGAAGACCGGGTGATAGTGGCGTCTTGAATAAAGATACTGATATCCCCAGTCGATCCGGAAATCCAGCCGCATAGGTTCCTCCTTGCTTACTTATTCAGTTCTTCGATCAGCACGGCGGCATTTTTGCGGAAGTCATTGTAACTTGCCGCATCGAGGGCGTAATCATCGATATAACGGATCATATCTTTGAGTTTCAGCAAGTCCTGTGCTTTTTGTACCATCTCTGCTTTTGCCGGATTTTTGGCGTTTTTCTTAACGGCGTTTTCCAGCAGAGTAAGATATTCATAATCTTCCATGCCGTCGGCGATGACTTTGAGGCGGATGCTGGGGACCGGTGAACCGTCGGCAGGATTGCCGTAGATCAGCACGCCGTCGCCGTTGACGCTGTAACTGTTGTTGCGCAGCGGATTTTTGATGTTGTAAAACGCCATTGCCCAGTAGAGGATACCGTCAAATTTGTATTTGAAACTTGCCCACGAAAGAATTCTCCATGCGCCGGGCTGAATGTCGAGGTGGTAGTTGGGCCAGGGATACCAGGGGCCGGAGCAGGGATACCACCAGACCTCTTTGCCTTCTGCCTGTGCTTCGGCTTTGGTGCGGTAGTTGACCCAGTGTTCCTGCGGACACCACATATCGATATTGGTGAACTCCTTGCTGGGCAGCAGGGCGTTTGCCCCGGTCAGCAGGATGCGCAGTTCGGGGGCGACCTCTTTCATCCAGCCGGTGTATTTGTTGATCAGTTCCCGGTTGGCGTTGCCCGGTTCGTCAAAGGGGTAGGCGTAGGCGGCGTGAAGCATGCCTTTGGCCTTGTAGTGTTTGTAAATGGCACTCCAGAGAGCCTTCCAATCCTTTTCTTCGATTTTGCGGTAGTTGGCGCGGGGGATCTCCGGACCGACGCAGAAACTGACTGCTCCGTTATCCAGATACCGTTTCACCATTTTGTCGATGCGGTCGGCTTTTACGACATAACTGCCGTCGGGTCGTTTTTCGTAAACGGTGGAGACCTGATCGGCGATCTCTTTGGGCAGCAGATGAGGTGTTTTGAAAACCAGCGGGGTGAGGCGGTGTTTGATCGCCATCATCGCATAGTTATCGACCGTTTGGAGAAACTCTTCTGCCGGACGTTTCTGCTTTGCAAAATAGAGGCGGTAGATCTCCCGTTCCCAGAGGCAGAATGCGGTACGCAGACTCTGTTTCACGGGGATGTTGAAATTCCATACTTTCAGGGAAACATTGATGGTTCTGACCGTTTTGCCCTGACTGGTGACTGTTACCGTGCCGGAATAGTCGCCGGGGGCGGCGTCGGCGGGAACTTTGACACATGCCCAGAGGGCTTCGACGCTCATGGGGTCAAGGGAAAGCGTGTTGAGGGGGTAGAGGGGATCGGGGTATTTACCGTCCCGGTTGCAGGTGGGGTAGCCGATGGGGGCGGCGAAGGCATAGCCCTGACGGTAGAGTTCCCACGCCGCTGCCGGAATGGTTTTGCCGGATTTGTTTTTCAGTTCCGAAACCTGAACTTTGATATCGGAAACGGCGTTTTTGCCGGTAAACAGAACGATCTGGAAGTTCTCCATTTCGTTGCGGGCGGCGGTGAGAGCGACCGCATTGCCGCTGCCGGAATAGGGCTTCTGGGCAAAGACCCGTTTCATGGAGTCGAGAACATCGACGCCGAGGTGTTTTTCCTTTGCCTGTTCTGCCGCAACAGCCTTATCCCGGTCGGGGTCGAGGGGGAAGAAGCGGTATTGGTTGGAAAAAATGGTTTTGCCGTTGCGCAGGACACGGATGGTCACACCCTCCAGAAGCGGGGCGAAATCGTAAGAATAAACGCCGTTGCAGGAGCGCAGAGCAATGGTTTGACCGTTGGGGAAGTCCAGCAGGACTTCATCACCGGTCCGGGCGGAAAGACGCATCCCGGCGGTATCCATTTTTTCCAGTTTCACCGGAGTTACCGGCTTGTCGTTGAGGAGGAGGCGGGCAAAATCCAGCGGTTTGAGGTACTGACCGCGGACATAACTGAAACTGCTGTATTCCGGGGCGCGTCCGTCGGGGCGGGCGGCACCGAAGTTGCTGAAAGAGCGATGCACGTTAAACGTATAGGCATAGCGGGAGTCGAAGTAATCCAAATAGAGAGAACCGGCAGGAATGCGTGCCTCCACGACCCAGTTGTCCTTGTTGATCTTGCTGACGGATCTCACGCCCTGCGGTGCGCCGCGGAAGCCGCTGCCGTATTCGGCATCGACAAAGTTGAGGGCATTGCCGCCTTTGGCATAAAAGAGCCACTGGGTGACATTTTTGCTGCCGGGGGCGGTGAAGAACATTTCAAGGCAGTCGTTATAGGGGTCTTTGCGCCCGGTGAAGATCACTTTGGGGTCTTTCTCTTCCGCAACGGCGGCGATGTAGAGAAAATCTTTGTCCCACTTTATTTTGTAATGGGTCTGACCTTTGGCGAAACCCTGATCGTTGGTGAGCTGAAGTCCGGTGAAAGCGGCGGCATCATCCCACTCGCCGGGCGTCAGTACACCGTCGATGACCGGTTTGTTTTTTGCTGCCGGAATTTCCAGTACATTTGCCGCCGCAAGGGGCAAAATTCCTGAAATCAAGGCACAAAAAGGGTAGAGGAGTTGTTTTTTCATACGTCTGAAATCCTTTATTTTTCGAGAGAATTATATAATTTTTCACGCCATGCCAGATAGGTTTCCGGGTGGGTGTAGATGTCGTAAAATGCCTCCGGCGCAAAGAAGGTGCGGTAGGTTGCTTCTCTGGGCGTTTTGGGGGTTATTTTCATATTGACATCAAACTTTTTCTCCGGGATCATCCGGGCAAGTTCGGCGTAGAGTTTGCTGTACTCCTGCGGATTTTTCTTTTTGAGCAGTTCCAGAGCCATCCAGTCTTCCATGCCGTCCGCCAGCAGTTTCAAGCGGATGGTCGCCACGGGGGAACCGTCGGCGGCGGCGTAGATGTAGCGGCCTTCGCCCGCACCGTATTGAGTGACCTCTTTCGCATTTTTGGCGGTGTTGAAGTTCGCCGCCCAGTGGAGGAAGCCGTCAAATCCGTAACGCATGCCGAAAACCGGAACCATGCGGATGGTCGCAGGCGGCGTATCGGAGTGAAGATTCGGTGTCGGGAACTGCGGTCCGGTGCAGACGTAGTACCAGACCGGCGTTTTTTCCTTCTGCAGTTTGCGGGTCATGGGCAGATTGAGCCAGTGAAGCTGGGGAACCCAGATGCCCACGTTGCGGATCGCCGGGTCGGGATAGTTCTGACTTCCGGCAGTCACCAGCCAGCGCAGTTCCGGAACATTTTTCTTGAGCATTTCGCCGATCTCGTTGAGTTTTGCCAGATCGCTCCACTCGTCAGCGGGATAGGCACAGGCATCCTGAAGAAGATTTTTCTGCCGGAGATGTTCGGTGACGGCTTTCCATATTGCCGGAGCATTTTTCTGTTCTTTTGCCCAGACTTTCACGTTGCGGTAGAAGGGGCCCGCCACGACGGTTTTCATTCCTTTGGCGCGCAGTTTGTCGATGATGCGGTCAAAATAGGTCCAGTTGATCTGTACTTTGCCGGAGGCATCCACGCGGTAGTTGGGGTAGACCATATCCCGCAGCCAGGGGGCGACCAGATCGGCCTGTGAGAGGATCACCGGGTCGAGGCGGTGTTCCTGAAGCATTTCGGCATAGGCGGTCAGGAGTTCGATGAAGCGTTCGCCGTCTCCTTTGTTGACATAGGTTTGGATATCCCGTTCCCAGATGCCGACGGAAGTCGGGACATTGCTTTGCAGCGGCAGTTCAAAGTTGCGGATGCGCAATTCCAGCGGCAGGAGCAGGATATTTCCCTGATCGTCGGTCAGTTCGATTTTGCCGCTGTATACGCCGGAGGGCGTTCCGGGGAGTGCTTTTGCTTCCAGCCAGAGGGGAATGGCGGATGCTCCTTTGCGTTCAAAGAAGTCGCCGGGGTGCAGACGGTCGGGAATGACCGGCAGTTGATACATCCAGTGACTGGGTTTGACCAGTTTTGTGTATTCCAGTTCGCTGATTTTCAAATCGAATTTGCGGGAAGTGCCGTTTTTTGCGGTCAGTGTTTCCGGCAGACGGATTTGAACGCTCTGGAAATCATTTTTCAGCGGGAAGAGGAAAAGTTGAAGATTTTCCCGTTCGTTTGCTGCCATATCCATTTTCAGCGAAGCGGCGGGCGCAGCGGTAATGACGTCGCCGGGCATCACCCGTTTCATCGCAGAAACGGCAACCGGCGCAAAGCGGAAGTTCCGCTTGAAGTTCTGACGCATAACCGCAGAGCGGAAGAGTTCCAGCCCTTTGTTTTCCAGTGCCGCAGCCTCTTTGAGCAGCGGGAGGGCGGCGGCATCATCGGCGCACTGACCGATGCGGGAGGAAAGATCGCTGTAAGAGTCCTGCCACGCCGCATCTTCGGTAAGGGCGGCGATTTTCCGCAGCGTTTCCCGTTTTTTGAGCAGACGGACACGGTGCCACTCTTTTTTTGCCTTGCCGAGGATCTCAATTTCATCCAGCGTTCCTTTGAAGAAGCCGCCCCATTTGCCGTTATAACGGGTCAGGCGGCCGCCGATCTGGATCGCGGCAGGGCCGAATTTCACGGCTCCGCCGTTGGGGGCGGCGACACTCTGGATCTTTACGCCGTCAAAGTAGATCGCAAGTTCTTTCTGGTCGTAGGTCATGGCGATATGATACCAGACACCGGGCTGAAGTTTCTGCGGATGAGCGTAGCCGCCGTAGAAACGTTTGTTGACACCGGTGACTTCATACCAACTGAAGCCATCCGTTCCGCTCAGGGAAAAACTGGTATTCAAATGGCGGATCGGAGCCCAGACTTGCGTGCCTTTTTCCGCCTTGAACCAGCAGGAGACCGTCATCTCTTCCGCCGGACGTTTCCCCGCCGGAAGCATGACGGCAAGGTACTGATCTTTGCCGTTGAGTCTTGCCCCGGCTCCGACGATACCGGCACCGCGGCCGGAATTGCCGGAGAGCGTGAGCGCATTTTCACCCTTGGAGACAAGGGGCTTGACACTGTCGTTGAAATCCCACCGTTCCGCAAACTCCCCGGCGCAAAGTCCGGCAGTCAGCAGAAGAGCGGAAGAAAGCAGATAGTTTTTCATCATTTCCTCATTAATTCAGCACAATTTCGTTGCCCCAGTCGTCCTTGATACCTTTTGCGCCGCCGGTCATCAGATATTTGTAATCCCACTGTACTCCGGCACCGGCAACTCCGGCTTTGATGATCTGATTGGTGTAGGAGACGCTGCCATCCATTGTACCGATGAGGGCATTCTTATCGCAATGGCGATAAAGCGCACCGGAATAAGTATGTCTCATTCCGTAATAGAAGCCGTGCTTATCCAAGTTGCCGGCTTGCATTGTCGGGTGTGCAGAAAGTCCGCGCCAGTCGCGTTCCAGAACCAGTGCGCCACGGGAAGGTGCCTTGGCAGCAGTAAGTTTGTTCGCCTTAAAAGTCTGGGAGACTCCTGAACCACCGAAGTTCATATTGTGAGAGAGCGTCGGGATCCAGAAACTGCCGCAAGAGTTGGCAATGGATTCTGCTTCCTTATATTCCACGCAGTGATAGGCGGTTTTATTGAAAGCGGTACGATCGCCGTAATAAGATTTCAGTTTATTGGTATAGTGACCGCCATCGTTGTTGTCGTGATAGGGGATAAAATCTTCATTATCGTTGGCGTAGAGCAATTCCGAGAGAGCCACGTGCTTGATTTTGTTGATACAAGCAGTCTGACGGGATGCCGCACGCGCCTTATTCAAAGCGGGCAGAAGCATGGCGGCGAGAATTGCAATGATTGCGATTACGACCAGAAGTTCGATCAGGGTGAATTGTTTTTGTTTCATTTTTTTGACCTTTCTTGTTGGATTGGTTGTTGAAACAGTTAACGTTTTGAGTTTTCTGTTGAATTTTTCCGTTTTTTGGGGCAGGCGGCAGTTGTATCGCCGATGACCAGAGTTCCGGGCAGACGGATGGCACTGCGGGGAGTGCGCTTGCCCGTGACCTGGTTCAGGAGCAGTTGTGCCGCTTTGACGATGACCTCGCGTGCCGGTTCGTTGTAATAGGTCGGCTTCAGCGGATAGAGGTTCAACGTGGTATTCAAATCGTAACAGCAGAGCGAAATATCTTCCGGAATACGTTTCCCGGCGGCCTCTGCCGTTTGCAGAAACTGACGGATGAAAACGGCATTGACACCGACAAAAGCCGTCGGGCAGTCGGGGCTTTTCAGGATGTCCAGTGCATTGGCGGAGTGGTTGGCGGAAAAAACATCGTAAGTGATCCGGTGAGCCGGAGACAGTTCAAGATCCAGTACGTCCATGGCGTTGAGGAAATCCCGCACGCGGGGCGGCGGTTCTCCGGCAATATCGCTTTCAGAACAGATCAGCCCGATCTTTCTGTGACCGAGTTCTTTCAGGTGCGTCAGCAGTTCACAGTAGGCTTGAAAATTGTCGTAGCCGATGAAATCCGAGAGTTCCCCGGGCAGTTGGCGGTCAAACTGAACGACCGGTTTCTTCTGGGCGATCTTGTTGAGCAAACGGGCGGAATTCATCACCTTTTCCCGGGGGAAAGTCGGATAAAGCGGCATGTAGAGCAGACCGTCGCACTCATCGTCCGCAAGGACAGACTCCAGAGCCTTGTATTCCAGCTCCGCATCCAGACCGGAAAATTCAAATTGCAGCTGGATACGGTGCTGGTTGCAGAAGTGACTGCATGCAGTGATGAATGCCACAAACAGCGTATCCTGTTCGCCGGGCATCAGCAGGGTGAATTTGATCGGTTTTTTGGGGACCGGGTTTTTGACAGAGAAGCAGCCCACTTTGCGGATGCGCTTTACCAGTCCGTCCTGTTCCAGCAGTTCCAGCGCAGAACACAACGTTGCCTGACTGATGCCGTAACGTTTGCAAAGTTCCGTAAAGGGGGGCAGTTTGGTGTTATCCGGCAACTGCTGCAAATCGTTGCGCAACGCGTTATAAATTTCTTCGTACTTTACTTTATTGGCCATAAGTTCAGTAATCTCCGGAGAGTTTTGTTTTACATCGATGTAACAAGAGTAAATATAATCACAGATTTATTATTTTTCAAGTCTTATTAATAAAAAAATGGAAAATTTTTTTTCAAAAATAAAAAAATTGCCTCTTGTATTTTCTACATCGATGTAGTACATTATTTAAAACAATTCAAAAAGGAGCGTTTCTGCCATGAAAAAACAGTTTATTTTATATGGGATCGGTATGGTGCTTTTAACGGGCTGCGTGTCGGAGCAAAGAGAGACTGTCCCCCCTGTCCCTGCCGCCGTCGCCGGTTTTACTGAAAAAGTTCCGCTGGATGCCACACTGCCGGAAAAGGTGTGGAACGGTTTGCCGGAATATACGATGAGCAAATACAGAACATTCGGCTCGATGCCCCCCGCAACCAAAGTCCGTGAAACATGGGAAAAATCCCCCTTTGAGGTCAAAATCCGTATTCTGGAAGATCGTGAAAATCTCTGTTTCGCCTTTCGCGTCACCAATGATGATGTGCGCGCTCTGAAACAGCAGAACCAGATCCCGCTCTATCAGTACGGTGATACCGTGGAGGTCTTTATCGCCACATCCGCCAATAACCGTTACGGCGAATTTTACGTTTCCGCCGGAGGGAATACCGCCTCGATCATCTACCCCAGCCGCAGTTTCAACGGCAGTGTCCTGACCTCTCTGCAAACACTGATGCCCGGTGTGCGGGTCGCCGCCCGGGTGCAAGGTACATTGAATCATGATTCTGATGCAGATAAAGGCTGGACGGCGGTGATGTCTCTTTCCAAAAAAGAGTTGGAAAAAGCATTGCAGGCAAAGTTTGAACCCGGTACGACGTGGTATGTGCTTTTCGCCGCCTACGGCATCTCTTCCCGCCGTTCTTTCGTAACTTACGCCTCATGGCCCGAACTGCCTCGCACCAACTTTCATCTGCTGGAATACTATGCGCCGCTTCAGTTGAAAGGAGTGAAAAAATGATCGACTTCTGCAACCGTTATATAAAGGTCCGTGAGACGGAGGGTGTCCTTGAAGTGAGCGATGCCGCCGGAAAGATGCTCTGCACGCTGAAGCGGCCGCTTATCGTTGCCGACCGCAAAGAGTTGACCGCTTTCCGCTTTCTGACCGAAGAGAAGAAAAGCGATAAATATTTTATCCTCTCATGGCAGTTGGATGATGTTCTTATTCAGCGGCATCTTTTCTTTTATGACGACGCCCCCGCCCTGCGGTACTACGATCTTTTTTCTGCCGCAGAAGATCATGCGGGAGTCTATTATTCCTCTCTGGCGGATGTGCAGTTTGCCGAAAAACAGACCCGGGCGGAAACGGTCGAATTTTTCAGCAGCTCCGACCACGCCAACTACCGGCAGATCCGGCGCGGGGCTTCTGACGGGAAAAACGTGGGCGGATATTTTCTGACGGATGATTTTTTCCTTTATAAAGAAGGGCCGATGCCGGACAGCCGCCCGATCCCCGGCGAATACGATTTCCTCTGGAACAGCAAAGAGAACCATTTGGAAATGGTCGGTGCCGGTTTCGATAATCTGCGCAAAGGGGAACTGCGCCGCGCTTTCGGCGTTGTGATCGGACTGCGCCGGGATAACGGACTTCAGCGGTATCAGGCGGAACGGTACGGCACGCTGGAAAAAATGGAGGTGCTTGCCAATTCCTGGCCCCGTCTGCATCTGGATGTGACCGAAGAGATCATCCGCGAAGAGCTGGAACTTGCCGCCGCCTCCGGCGTGACCACGCTTTTTATCGACGACGGCTATTTCAGCGAATTCATGGGGGAGATCGATCCGGAGAAGTTCCCCGGCAAATTCACCGCCCTTGCGGCGCGCGCCGGAGAACTCGGCATCGAACTGGGGCTGTGGGCAAATCCGCTCGGACTGGATGTGCGCCACCCCGAAATGGCTCTGTGGGACGGTACGGAAAATGCCGATTTTCTGGAAAAGCCGCCCCGCTGGAACTGGCTTGCCCGCACCAATGACTACTGGCAGACCGAATTGCAGGGCGGTTTTGAGAACGACCGGCGTTATGCTGCTGTGGAACTCATGCGGGAGGACTGCTTTGAGTTCATGCGGAATAAACTTGCCGGATATTACCGCGATTACGGTATACGGAAATTCAAATTCGACCTCTACCAGCTGACGGCATTCAATACCCGTCTGGGGGATGCCCAGATCCACTATGAATATTACCGGAAACTGCTTGAGGAACTTCAGAAGGCTGTTCCCGGCATCGTTATTTCCATGGATATCACCCGCCGCAACCGTCCCGGATTTGACTTCGGGCTGGATTTCGGCCGCCTCTATCTGGAAAACCGGGACCGCAACTACAACGATCACCGTTTCTATCACCCCTATATCTCTCTGGGCAACTTCCAGATGGCGGCACAGTTCGCCCCCGCACACCGGCTGGAAATGACCATGATGCCGCAGTTGGAAGAGTATTCCGTAAATTACACCGCAGGAAGCACGGTCTTTGCCACGGCTCTTTACTGGGGATTGCTCAAAGATATGTCAGAGGAACGCCGCCGCGAACTGAAAGATTTTATGGAAAAAATCGCCCCGCTGCGGGAGGTTTGGAAAGAGTGTCTCATCGATATTCCGGGCGAAATTTCCCGCAAGGGGAATTGGAGCTGTATGACCGCAACTGCCAAAGACAACAGCCGCACATGGCTCGCCGTTTACCGGAACGGGGCGGAGGCAAGCGAGTATATTTGTCCGGTCTCCGGCTGGAATTATGCCGAAAAAATCCTCGGCGGCGGAACGGTCAGCGGACGGACATTTTCTGAAACAGAAAAATTTGCATTTTCACTGTATGAATTGAAAAAATAACGGAGGATTTTTCAATGTACACAATCGACTGGTTTATTATCTGGATACCGCTGTTGATCGTCCTTTTGGCAGGCTGGAAAAGTCAGAAATACGTGCGGGGCGTCGCAGACTTTCTGACCGCCGGAAGGGTGGCGGGCCGTTATGTCGTTTCTGTCGCCTCCGGCGAAGCGGCGATGGGGCTTATCACGGCAGTTGCCGTTATGGAAATGTATTACCAGTGCGGATTTTCAGTTACATTCTGGTCGTCTCTGACCATTCCGATCAGTATGATGATGGGGCTTTTCGGCTTCTGCACCTACCGTTACCGCGAAACCCGCTGTATGACGCTGGGGCAGTTTTTTGAGGTGCGTTACAGCAAATCATTGCGGGTCACGGCATCAGTGATACAATCCATTTCCGGCATTGTGAATTATGCCATTTTTCCGGCGATCGGCGCAAGATTTCTGATTTATTTTCTGGATTTGCCCCTGACGGTCAACTTCTGGGGCTGGCATTGCCCGACCTTCGGTCTGACCATGGTGATTTTCCTCGGAATGGCACTCTATGTCGCCTGCCGGGGCGGACAAATCACGATCATGGTGACAGATTGTGTGCAGGGACTTTTGAGTTACCCGATGTATCTGGCGATCGTGATTTATATTCTCTGCACCTTCTCATGGGGCAACGAGATGGCTCCGGCGATGATGGCGCGTCCTCCGCACGAGAGTTTTCTCTCTCCCTACGACATTTCCAATTTGCGGGAATTCAACCTTTTTTACGTCATTGCCGGTATCGTCGGAATGTTGCTGTCGCGTCTTTCGTGGGGTGCGACGATGGGGTACAACGGCTCTGCCCGTTCTCCCCATGAAGCCAAAATGGGCGGTTTGCTCGGCACATGGCGCAGCGGGTTCAGCGTGATGATTTTCGTACTGCTTTCGCTGGTGGCATACACCTATGTCAACCACGCTCATTTTGCGGAAAAATCCCGCGATATGCGTTCGCAGCTTGCCGCAAAGACGATCGAAGATATCATGCAGAACCACGAAGCGCAAGCGGTGAAAAAGGAACTGCTGAAAACATATAAAAACCTGCCCGCAAGAGAGAAATTCAACTCTTCTTACGCCAGTGCAGAAGAGTTCCGTAAAGAGACCGAAGACCCGTTTTTGAAAGTGACCGGTGAAAAACTCGGCGAACTCCCCCGGGGCAAGAAACTCACCCAATCTTTCCGGACGATTTACAGTCAGATGCTGGTTCCGGTGGCAGTCCGTGAGATCCTGCCCGCCGGATTGACGGGAATTTTCTGTGCGCTGATGATCTTTCTGATGCTTTCGACCGATACGACTTATATGCACGCATGGGGCAGTATCATCGTCCAGGATTTTGTCGTTCCGCTCCGGAAAAAAGCATTTACGCCTCCGGAACAACTCCGCGCTTTGCGCTGGGCGATCACCGGGGTTTGTGTGTTTGCCTTTGTTTTCAGTCTTTTCTTTTCACAACTGGATTATATTCTGATGTTTTTTGCCATCACCGGGGCGATCTGGGCGGGGGCAGGGATCGTCATTACTCTGGGGCTTTACTGGAAACGGGGAACCACCGCAGGTGCATACGCCGCACTGATCAGCGGGGCAGTGATCGCCACTTCCGCCATCATCGCCCAGCAGTTGTGGGCATCGGACATCTATCCGGCTCTCGACCGTGCCGGAATGGTTCCCCGGCTGGATGCGCTGCTTGACACACTTTCCCGTCCTTTCCACCCCTATATCGTCTGGCGGATGAACCCGTTGAAATTCCCCATCAACTCTGCGGAGATCGGTTTTATCTGCACGATGATAACCATTCTTCTCTACGTCGTGATCTCTCTTGCGACCTGTAAAGAGCCGTTCGACATGGATCGGATGCTTTTCCGCGGCAGGTACAGCGACCGTGAACCGGAGGAGAAGAAGCCTTTCAGTTTGAAACGTCTGCTGTTTGAACAGATCGTCGGCATCGACAAGCAGTACACCACGGGGGACAAGGTGCTTGCCTGGTCTGTATTCGGTTACAGTTTCGTATACAGTTTCGGACTTTGCTTTGTGCTGGTGGTCGTCTGGAATTTCTTTACGCCGTGGCCCATCGAATACTGGGTGAACTACTTCTTTATCAAACAACTGCTCGTTGCGGGCATCATCGCACTTATTTCGACATTCTGGTTCGGCATCTGCGGAACAAAAGACCTTCTGCGGCTCTACCGGGATCTGGATAAGAAAACCGTCAACGAACTGGATGACGGCAGAGTGATCGGCCACGTTTCCGCCGCCGATATGGAAACGATCAGCCAAAGAGAAAAACAGCAGTAAAATAAAAAAATCCGCGCGCAGCGGCCGAACGTCGGCCTCGGTAGTGGTCGGCTGTCGGCCGAACGTCGGCCTCGGTAGTGGTCGGCTGTCGCCCCGTGCGGGGCTCTCGAGCCTCCGGGGCGTTGAGCGGACGAAGCATTCCGAAGCCTCTGTAAAAATCAGTCAACCTTTCGTACTGAGCCTAAAAAAATAAAAACAGCAAATATCAAATCGTATCTATTTTTGGGCAAGAGGACATTTCTGACATTTCGAATAATCCTTTCCTGTTTTATTTGCTCTGTTAAAGGCAATTAAAATAACATCTTTTGTTTTGTAAACGTATCTAATACATATTTTTTTCCATCACGATCAATAAATATTTCAAAATCACAAACTAATTCAAATTCATTTTCAGTCATTTTTCTTTTCTCGCAGTCAGCAGTTATTATGATTTCTTCCTTGAGACGGGATGTCTCTCTGTCATCATATAGCCGACATATAGAAATAAATACATAGGGAACCGGAGGTTGTTTACGATATAGATCGTAGAAGTCATCCTGCGGATTTTTCGAGAAATAATCCACAAAAAACTGCAATTGTTTTTCATTTGAACGCATACGTCTTTGGGCTTTTTCATATTTTTGATATTGAGACAATGCAATCCATAATATCAAGATGACAAAAAAAACATACATAAATATTTTTATTTTTTTCATGGTAATAACATCCACAATGGAGAATGGCCACCCAAAGAGTCTTTTTGTCCAGGAATTATCTTATCATCATTTTTATAGTATTTTTTATTGTTTCATCGAATATATTGATAAGCATATCACAGGCATATTTACAACATTTTTTATCATTAGTTGATAATCCATTAGTATCCCAAGATGAAACCAGAAACTAAGGTTACAGTCCAGCCTTTTAAGCAAAATGAGTTATTTGCCATTCGATTAATGACACTTTGTATCATTTCAAGATATTTAATTTTATTTTCCATTAGTTCCTCCTGCAATATAAAGTTTTTATCATTGATGCTTTTTAAAGTCTCTATATTTTGGGGGTGATTAACTTATATAAAACTGCTTGAGCGTTGCTTTATGTTTCTGAATCTTGCTTGTTTTTCTCATTTTTGCCGTCAGAAATGGGTAATACTATCCACTGTCCACCTTTTGCAGGCCCAGTATGTTGAATAAGATTCTTCATTTCCGAAAGGCATCGTCCTATGGTCTTCACACTCTTCCCGCATTGGGCGGCAAGCTGGGGACGGGAAATATTGGGATTAGCCCTGATTAATTCATAGATTTGTCTCTTTAGATTGGTCAAATTTTCAGGGACATTTTCAGGGACATTTTCAGGGACATTTTCAGGGACATTTTCAGGGACATTATCTATCAAGGCAGACTTCAGAGCGTCAAAACGAACCATGAAACCACAGTCTGATATGTCGAACACCGGGTAGGAATTGCCTCTTTAATCCAATCCTTTACTGGCGGCTGGATAAATCTTGCCGCCTTTTTGCGTTTTTATTGATTGTATTTCTCTTGTGCGAGGTTATATTATAGCGTGAGGTATATGTATGAAAGAAAAATCAACAATAGAAGAACAATTTGATC
>JAFTUS010000207.1 GCA_017466125.1 Lentisphaeria bacterium
AGGGTGAAACGTCGCATAATATTGATTATGTTACGCTGTTTGAGGCTGTTTCTTTTCATAATTTTTTCTTTCCTTGTTACTTTCTTTTTATTTTGAGGGTGATTTTTTCATTCTGGGTTCACATAATCAATATTATGCGAACTTACAGGAAAAAACGTTACCAATCATCTCCGGAAGTTTGATGAGGATGAAACGACGCATAATATGGATGATGCTGCGTTGTTTGAACTCATTTTTCTTTATTTTTTGATTTTCTTGTATTCGGATGCGACTGCCAAAAGTCCAGATTTGTCTTTGAGTACTTGTAAAAGTCCAAAATCCGTATTTTTTTGGCATCTGCCAACATTCCGGGAGTGAAAATGATCTTGTGATCATACTTCCCGTACTCGGGCAACGGGATCTTTGTATTCAGTTTATTTTGTCGTCCAGTGGCCCTCCTCCTGCTGCGGATCACTTGAAAGATAAATCATCGTAAAAATAACTTACAAGATATAAAGTATCACTTTTTTTCTGAAAAACCTTGAGTTTTTTGCAGAAAACGGGTATATTTTAGACATTAACGCCGTTTTTTGGAACGTTTTTCCTGTTGACAGATGCGCTTCCAGGAGCCTGACAAACAAAAAACGCATTGTACGGTCGGGATATCCCCTGTACAATGCGTTTTTCGTCTTTGTATGGAAGAAAATTATTTCTTCTTGCCCATCGCTTCGCGGATCTTCGCTTTGCAGCGTTCCAGATAGGCGTGGCGGCGACGACGCTTTTCGATCTTGTTGTGTTGCTGACCCATGATAACTCCTTAATCAGTTAAATGATTGATTTTACAACAGTTCGTCATTAAATATAGCCCCCTTTTATAAAAAAATCAAATAATCCGGCGATTTTTTTCGTTTTTTCATTTCATTTTCTGAAAAAAAGCGTTATTTTATAGAGAGGTATTGATAAAACGATGGAGATAGAACAATGAAAATATTTTCACTCTTGCTGACTGCGCTCTTCTGCCTGCTGCCGCTTGCAGGGATCGCATCTCCGGGAAAAGATGAAATAATGGCGTTGAGTGCCAAAGCCACTGCAACGCATTTTCCGCAAGCCGACCGTGTACTGCTTTACGATGTGGAGAAACACACCTATCAGCCTGACGGTCTCGGTACTGTTACGGATGAATGTTATGAAAAGATCCTGACCGACAAAGGGCGGGAGTCGCTGCGCTCCCTCTCCTGCCAATACAGCACCCACTACCGCAAAGTGGAGATCCCGCTGGTCGAAGTGATCCGCCCCGACGGTTCCCGCCGCCGCATCGATGTTGCCGCCAACAGCCGTGAGGCCGTTTCCACCGGCAGCATGGGGGCGAATATCTATGACCCCGCCGGGAAAGTTCTGACAGTGAATATCCCGGATCTTGCGGTCGGGGATATCGTCCACTACATCATCCGCCAGAAAGATATCCGTGTGCGGGTCCCCGATCATTGGAGCGATATTTTCGTTCTTCAGTACGACTGCCCCATTCTTTACTACGAAGTAAGTGTCGATGCCCCGAAATCACGTCCATTGCGTTCCATCGCCGTCAAGGATGAAGTCAAAGGGACGTTGACCTTTTCCCGAAAAGAAGAAAAGGAGCGCATCATTTACACCTGGACTGCCAAAGATGTTCCGCAGGTGATCCCCGAACCGCACATGCCGCCATTGTACAGTTGCGTTCAGCGGGTGCTGGTCAGTACCGCAAAGGACTGGCAGGAGATCTCCCGCTGGTACTGGAACCTCTGTCTGCCCCATTTGAAAACAACGCCTGAAATCAAAGCGGAAGTCGCGAAAATCACGGCAAAGTGCAGGAATGACGATGAGAAGATCATGGCTCTCTTTCAGTTTGTTTCACAGCAGATCCGCTATATGGGCATTACCGCAGAGACCGAAGCCCCCGGGCTGGAACCGCACGATGTTGCCTTGACCTTCAACAACCGGTACGGGGTCTGCCGGGACAAAGCGGCTCTGCTGACCGCCATGCTCCGTACGGCGGGGTTCAATGCGTTTCCCGTTCTCTTTATGGCGGGCGAACCCAAAGATACCGAAGTTGCAAACTCCTTTTTCAACCACGCCATCGTTGCTGTGGACAGAGGCAAAGGCGATTATATACTTATGGACCCCACGGACGAGTCCACTGCGGAACTGCTGCCTGCCTACCTCTCCAACATGAGTTATCTTGCCGCCCGTCCGGAGGGGGAAACGCTCTTGCGCAGTCCGGTCGTTCCGGTGGAGAAAAATATGCTTTCGATCAGAAGTTCTGCTGTTGTTTCTGCTGATAATGAACTTTCCGGCAGAACGGAGTTCTCATTCGGCGGCGTGAACGACCAGTTGTACCGGGATGCTTTTTCGCACTGGAGTCCGGAGGAACGGGAACAGTTTTTCAGCCGCATCCTCCGGCGTTCCCTGCCGGGGGCGGAACTGACGGAGGTAAAAGTTCTGCCGGAAAATATCCGGGATATGTCGAAAAAACTTCAGGTCATTCTGAAATACCGTCTTGCCAAAGCACTGAATACAGGTTCTGCCGAATTTCTTCTGCCTCTGCCGGAATTCAGTTCCGCCATGGGCGCGGCGGCTCTTTTTGTGGAACGGCAGATGGGTATGGCGGTACGCAAGTTCCCCATGCGCTTCTTCTCCACCTGCGGCAGCAATGAAGAACTTGAAATCTCCCTGCCGCCCCGTTACCGCAGTGTTTTCACACCGGAAAAACAGCGCATCGCCGTTCCCGGATTGCTGGAATTCAGCCGGGAGTACCGTTCCGACAGGAACATTCTGCGGATGAAACGCCAGTTTCAACTCTGCGGCGTGGAAGTTTCCACGGCGGACTACCGGAAACTGAAAAAAGCGTTCCGTCAGATCGCCGCAGCGGCGGCACGCCCCATGGCACGGCTGGATTATCCGGAAAAAATGACCTTGCAGGAGGCGATCCGGAACTTCCCGCAAAGCAATGCGGTACTGCTCGATGAGACGATCCGCTACGACCTTTCAAGTTCGTCCGACTGGAAATCAGAACAGAAATTCCGTATACTGATACTCAACTATTCCGGCGTAAAAAGTTACAGTGAAATCAAAATCCCGTACAATCCCGTCCGTGAGAAAGTTTCAGTACAGGCTCTCGTGCGCCTGCCGGATGGGACAGTACGCAAACTCTCGGAAAAAGAGATCAATATCATGGATGCTCCGTGGGTCAGTCAGGCTCCCCGTTATCCGGCGGGGAAACTGCTGGTGGCGAGTTTTCCCGGCGTGATGCCCGGAGCCGTTATCGAGTGTACCGTTTCACGGGAAAGCAAAGGGATGCCCTTTTTCTCCGTACAGGAACCGTTTGCCGCCGATATGCCGATCATCCGGAAACACCTCTCTGTAACTGCGCCGAAGGAGTTGAAACTGTATACCGCCGGAACTCCCGCCAATGTCCGCATGCAGAAAAGCCCGCCGGACGGCAAGGGGAAAATCAGTTTGAGCTGGGAGGCTCATTCCCTGGCGGCTCTTCCGCAGGAAGCAGGGCGTCCCCCGGTCTGGATGTTTGCTCCGACCGTTTCTCTTTCCTCCGGCAGACTTGCCGACTTCGCCCGGAATTTGAATGATGTTCTGAAGAAAGCCGTCTCCGCCGGAGATAAACGGCAGATCCACGCCGCTCTTGCCGGACTTGATGCCGCCGCCAAAGGAAAGACAGAACAGGAGAAACAGTTGCAGAAGATCCGTTTCATCCGGGATCATTTCGCCAAAGCGGTCTTGCCGGCAGGCCCCGCGCTGAACGAAGTACCGTTCTCCTGTATCACTCCGCCGGCAGAAACGCTCCGCTCCGGTTACGGCAACAGTGCTGACCGTGCCGTACTGCTGGCAGCGGCTCTGGAATATGCCAAGATCCCATACCGTTTCGTTGCGGCAACGGATATTCCGGCTCTTTCGGCTGTTCAACGGAAAATAACCCAGAGTCCGCAGGATCATTTCACCTCGGTTCTGATCTATCTGCCCCAATTCGGGATCTATCTGAATGATACCGGCCGCTTTGATCCGCTGGGGGCAACGGCACATGCGGAGCGGCTCGGGCTGGATCTTTCCGGCGGCCGTCTCCAGACGATCCGTCCCATCCGTTCAGGGGCGGACCGGGATATGTGGAACTTCCAGATGAAACTGGAGCCGGACGGCGATGTGTCGCTCTCTGTGACCCGGCATGCCTATGGCAAACTTGCCGGTACGCTCCGGGAATTTTATACCCACACCCGCCCGGAGAGACTGAATATGCACTTTCAGCAGATGGCGGCAAATATCCGTCAGGGGGCGGTGCTTGCGGGCAAACCGGAACTTGAGTTGAGTGACCCGGATCGCGTCACGCTCCGGATGCAGCTGCAGATCCCGCAATACGCCGCCGTGGAACAGGATTACATCCAGTTTGCTCTGCCGGATCTGAAACGTCTGGCAGAGAAAGTACGGTGCGGCAAGGCGCAGCGGGAAACGCCCGGTTACCGGAGTGACCCGGTGCGCATGGAACTCTCGTACCGCATACAACTTCCGGCCGGAGTGACGGTCGTTGCCCCGCGTCCCCGGCGTATGGTTCGTGGGGGATATTCCCTGCGGCGGTATCAGGAAACATTTGAGATGTTCCGCAACGAACTGCAGATCGGCTTTTCGCTGACGCTCCCGGTCGAACTGACCGAACCGCTGGACTACGACCGTCTGGCTCTGCTGGAACGCCGTCTGCTCGACCCGGCAACGAACCATATCATCCTGAAAAAGGAGAAAGCAAAATGAAAATAGAGACCCTCCCGGCAGGTTTGCTGGAAACCAACTGTTATCTGGTGACGGACGATGCGAGCCGCACCCTCTACGTGATCGACCCCGGCGGAGATGCGGAAAAACTCGTTTCCGCCGCTGAAAAATACACTTTTGAAAGATGCGTTATTCTGCTTACCCACTACCACATCGACCATGTGGCGGCAGCGGGAACGGCTGCACGGCAGCTGAAAGCGGAAACGGTCTTCCTCCGCAAGGAGGATCAACCGTACTATTACAGTCCGGAAAATCATCTGCTCCCCTACGTTCCCCCGGCTTCTGATCTGCCGCAGGTCACGGACGTTCTGCCGGAGGGGTGCTGTTTCACGCTGTTGGAACTGCCGGGGCATACCCCCGGCGGGGCGGGTTTCTACTGTGCCGCAGAAAAAGTGCTGTTTGCGGGAGATACCATTTTTGCCTCTTCCATCGGCAGAACGGATTTCCCCGGCGGAGATTATGACACACTGATAAATTCGATCCGTCAGGAGATTTTCTCCCTGCCGGATGAAGTAACAATATATCCCGGTCACGGCGGAGCGACCACAGTCGGCGCGGAACGGGTCAGCAATCCCTATTTGAGTTAAGGAGTTTTTTATGGTAAACGGAGAGATCATCAGCAATGATCGCTTGAAAGGCGATTACTTTGTGGTGAAGTTCTACACCCCCGAAATCGCCGCCAAAGCGATGGCGGGGCAGTTCGTTCATGTTCAGATCACCCGGGGGCGGGATTATATTCTGCGCCGTCCCTTCAGTATCCATCGGGTCGATGGGGATACGCTGACGGTGGTTTACAAGGTCGTCGGCAAAGGGACGGAAGTGCTTGCCGCCCGCCGCCCCGGCGATGTTTGCGATTTGCTCGGGCCTCTGGGCAGAGGTTTTTCCGTGCCGGATGACGATGTGTTCCCGGTGCTGGTTGCGGGCGGATACGGTGCTGCTGCGACCTATCTTCTGACCCGTCAGGCTCCGAAGAAGGGTTGTTTTCTGCTGGGGGCCCGTTCTGAAACCGATATTCTGCTGGAGGACTCCTACAAAGCGGCGGGCTACGATGTCCGCCTCGCTACCAACGACGGTTCTGTCGGACACAAGGGGTTCGTAACGGAATTGATCGACGGTGTGCTGAAAGACTATCCCGACGAAAAACTTTTCTTCTACGGCTGCGGTCCGCATCCGATGCTGATGGCGTTGGCAAAACTGCTGGATCAGAAAGGGCTGGACGGACAACTTTCCATCGATCACTTGATGTGCTGCGGCGTGGGAGCCTGCTTCGCCTGTGTGGTCAAGATGAAAGCCGACAATGCCGACGGCTGGGAGTACAAACGCGCCTGTCATGACGGGCCGGTATTCGACTTGAAAGATGTCTATCTGGAGGATTGAAAATGGCTGATTTGAATGTTGATTTGGGTAAATTTTCGCTGAAAAATCCGGTGACGACCGCCTCCGGAACATTCGGTTACGGTTTTGAATATCATCAATATTATGACATTGCCCAACTGGGGGCTGTGATCGTCAAGGGGATCCGCATGACGCCCTCCCACGGCAACCCCACTCCGCGCGTGGCGGAAGTCACCGGCGGGATGCTCAACGCCATTGGACTTCAAGGGCCGGGCGTGGATAAATTTCTGCACGATGAACACTATATGCCGTTTCTGCGGAAAGTCGGAGCGACCACGATCGTGAACATCTGGGGAACCAGTATGGCGGAATACGGCGAGGTCGCCGCCGCCCTCGATGCGGAGTCCGAAGGCATTACGGCACTGGAAATCAATATTTCCTGTCCCAACGTGAAAGCGGGGGGCGTGGCATTCGGCACCGACCCGAAACTGGCGGCAGAAGTGGTTGCCACGGTACGGAAAAACACCAGACTGCCGCTGATTACCAAACTCAGTCCGAATGTCTCCAACATTCCGGAGTTTGCCCGGGCGGTGGAGGGAGCCGGTTCCGATGTGGTTTCGCTCATCAACACCATTACGGCAATGGCGATCGACATTGAAACACGGCGTTTCAAGATCGCCAACAAAACGGGCGGATTTTCCGGTCCTGCACTGAAACCGATCGCCGTGCGCATGGTTTATGAAGCCGCCAACGCAGTAAAGATCCCGGTGCTGGGCATGGGCGGGATCATGTGTGCCGAAGATGCCATTGAATTTCTCATGGCGGGGGCGAAAGCCGTTTCGGTCGGCACGGCAAATTTCGTTGATCCTTATGCGCCCGTGAAAATCATCGAAGGCATCGACCGGTGGCTGGATGCCCACGGATGCACCAGCGTAAATGATATTATCGGCGTGGCGGGCAAGTAATGGCAAATCAGGAAGAGATGATCTGGGAGGTCTCCGATGTGAACCGGAATATCCGGGAGATCATCGAAGGGACCTTTCTGCCCTTCTGGCTTCGCGGCGAGGTGGGCAGTCTCACGCTCCACCGTGCGGGACACGCCTATTTTACGCTGAAAGACAAGAGTTCCCAGCTGCGGGCGGTGGCGTTCAACGCCGTGCGGAAGTGTCAGGAACTCGGCGTAGTCAACGGTACGACCATTGAGGCTTTCGGCAATCTGACGGTTTACGAACCCCGCGGCGAATATCAGTTCAGCGTCCGTCAACTGCGGATCGCGGGACAGGGTTCTTTGCAGCAGCGTTTTGAAGAGACCAAGCGGAAACTGGCAGCAGAGGGATTATTCGACCCGTCACGTAAACGGCCGATCCCGGCACTGCCCCGGCGCATCGGTGTCATTACCAGTCCTGACGGGGCGGCGATCCGGGATTTTCTGCAAATCATCCGCCGCCGTTTCCCCAACGTGAATGTGCGTATTTATCCTTGCGCCGTGCAGGGGGAAAAAGCTGCACAGCAGGTGGCAGAAGGGGTGGAATTTTTCAACCGCACAGCGGGAGCGGATGTCCTTGTCATCACCCGGGGCGGCGGAAGTATGGAGGATCTCTGGCCCTTCAACGAGGAGTTTCTTGCACGTGCAGTAGCGTCAAGTAAAATACCTGTCATCAGTGCCATCGGGCATGAAATCGACTTTTCCATCTGTGACTTTGCGGCGGACTTGCGTGCGCCGACGCCCTCTGCGGCGGCAGAACTGGTCATCGGGAAACAGGAGGAACTCAAGGCGCAGTTGGAGCGTTACGGCAAGGATCTGCGTTATCTTCTTCAAGACCGTCTGCACGAATTGAGAACCCGTCTGGAACATGCGGCGGGCAGTTTCGTGTTTCACGAACCCGGACACATGCTGGAAATGCGTACACAGCAGATCGACGAACTTGAGACCCGCATGCAGAATTCGGCAGAAAACTTCATTCTCCGCCGCCGCAATGAACTTGACCGCATGACAGGGATCTTGCAAACCCTCAATCCGCAGCGTCAACTTGAGCGCGGTTACGCCATTCTTCAGGACCCGGAAAACAATGACACCGTCATAACGACCCGTGAACTCCCCCCCGGCAAACGCCTCACCGCCCGCGTAGCCGACGGCACCTTCGCCGTAACAGTGGAGTGAAAATACAAAAAAACGGTGTCGCTGTGCGGAAAAAGATTGCAAAATCGGCAAAATGACCGTATAGTATATGAATGACACGTTTTATTGAGGTTTTATGTACGCAAATTGGAAAATCGATACCATTTTGGAGATTTTGAAAGAAGCGGGGCGCATCGCTCTCGCCGAGAGTTCTCATCTTTCGCCGGAACTGAAACCCGATCACTCCATCGTCACCGCCGCTGACAGGAAGATCGAAGAGATGCTGGCAGCACACTTCGACCGCCCCGGATGCGGCAGTTATATGATCGGCGAAGAGAGCGTTGAAAGCAAAAGCGAAGAAGAACTTTCCCGCGCACTTCAGAGTTCCTGCTGCTATATCGTTGACCCCATCGACGGGACCGCTCCCTATGCGATCGGTCTGCCCGTCTGGGGGTGCAGTATCGGACTGATGGAACATGGCGTTCTGACCGAAGGTGCGATCTATCAGCCCGTTCCGGATGTCGCCTGTATCACCTGCCGCGGCACCGTCTGGGTCGCAAAAGGATTGCAGACCGATGCTCCCGAAGTTCTGCCGCTGGAAACGGTAAAACTGCCGTGGAGTCCGGCTTATCCCCTCGCAATTTCCTCCAAAGCCGCCAAAAAATGGCAGTTGAAATTCAAAAATCAGGTGTTCGCATGGGCGTGCTGTGTGGGGGATTACGCCGCTGTACTTTCGGGCAAAATGCTGGGGTGTTTCCACGCCGCCAAACTCTGGGATATCGCAGGAGGATTTCCGCTGCTGAAAAATGTGGGGTTCGTCCTCCGCTATCAGGACGGCAGTGATTTCGATTTCAATATTGTCAGATCCGGTGCGTTTTTTCTCACCCCCGGTGAACGCCGCTGGTATCACGCCAAAACCATAGTCATTGCTCCCGATGAGGATATTGCAGAAAAAATCTGGAATGGCATTACTGTTGCAGAGGAAGAATAACCGATGAAAAAACAGACGAAAAATATCTTTATGGTCAGTTTGGGGTGCTCCAAAAATCTGGTGGATACCGAAATCATAGCCGGTTCTCTTTTAAGTGCCGGTTACTGCTGGGCTTACGAACCGGATGAAGCGGATATCTACATCATCAACACCTGTGCTTTTCTCCCTTCCGCCCGTCAGGAGGCATTTGAAACGATCGAAGATGCCGTTGCGTGGAAAGAGGAAGTCCCCGGCCGCATACTGGTCGTTTCCGGCTGTCTTCCACAATGGGACAAGGAAAACGAGTGCCGCAACGCCTTCCCCGAAGTGGATCTCTGGACGGGCGTCAATGACCTTGAAAATATCGTAAAACACATCGAAGAGAAAAGTTCCGTCTGCGGCAAATCCGCTCCGGTATATCTTTACGATGAAAACACCCCCCGTTTGCAGTTGACCGTCCCGCACATGGCGTATCTGAAGATCGCCGACGGCTGCAATAACTGCTGTACCTATTGCGCCATTCCCGGCATCCGCGGGGCGTTGCGCAGCCGTACGGTCGCTTCCGTGGTAAAGGAGGCGGAAAATCTGATCGGCAACGGCGTAAAAGAACTGCTGGTCATCGCTCAGGACATCACCGCTTTCGGGGCGGATCGTCCGGAGAGCGGCGAAACGCTGGTGACTCTGCTGGAAGCACTGAACCGTCTTGAGGGGGAATTTGTCATCCGTCTGCTTTATACGCACCCCGCACATTATACGGATGAATTTATTGACTTTCTGGCAAGGGAAGATACGAAAGTCCTGCCCTATATCGACATGCCGTTACAGCATATTTCGGATCGTATTTTGAACGATATGCACCGCCATGTGAGCAAAGCGCGTATTCTGGAGATCCTGAAATCCCTCCGCGAACGGGTAAAAGACCTGACGCTGCGGACGACCTTCATCACCGGTTTCCCCGGAGAGACCGAAGAGGAATTCAACGAACTGCTTGATTTCATAAAGGAGCAGAAGTTTGAACGCTGCGGAGTTTTTCCCTATTCCGCCGAACCCCGCACCCCGGCGGCGAAGATGAAAGATCAGATCCCGTCAGAAGTTGCAGAAGCAAGGGCGGCGAAACTGATGCGTATTCAGAAAAACATCATGAAAAAAGCCAATCGCGCCTGGATCGGCAGAGAAGTGACCGTGCTGGTGGATGCCGTAGACAATGGTTTTGCGCAAGGCAGAGCGATGATGGATGCTCCGGAGATCGACAACTGCATACTTTTCCCTGCTCCGGGGCGGAAAGTGAAAGAAGGAACATTCTGTCAGGTGCGGATCACGGATGCTGACAGTTATGAATTTACCGGTGAAATCGTGAAAGGAAACAGAAAAAAATGAATTTACCGAATATATTGACGGTGTGCCGTATTGTTATGGTGCTTGTGTTTGTGGTGCTGGCGACGGTTGCAGAAAAAAGCACCATGCCGGAGCAGTACATTTTTGCGATCCGGCTCGGGGCGTACATTCTTGCGATTTTGGCGGGGCTGACGGATTTGCTGGACGGTTATCTGGCGCGCAAATGGAATCAGGTAACGGATTTCGGAGCCTTGATGGATCCGTTGGCGGACAAAATTTTCGTAACGGCGACGATGCTTGTTGCGATCGAATTCCGTCTGATGCCGGCGTGGATTGCGATTGCGGTGTTGTGCCGTGAATTTATGGTAACGGGCTTGCGCACGCTTGCGGCGAAAAAGCAAGTGGTGATTTCGGCGGACCGCTGGGGAAAATTGAAGACGGCATTGCAGATGGTGATGCTTGCGATCGCGGGTCTGGCGTGGGTTTTTGAGATGGACGGAGCCGTGGACTGGCTGCGGGTGAAATACTTCTACGGGATCCGTCTTTGGTACGTGTGGATGACTTATTTATGCGGGATCGTTCTTGTAACGGTTTTCTCCGGTCTGGGTTACTTTATCCGCTTCCGCTTTCTCTTTTTGGACAAAAAAGAGGAAAAAAATTGAAATTGGACTTGAAAAAAGTCAAAAAAGGATTATATTCTAAACTGTCATAAATAAAATGACAGTCCCGGAGAGATGGTCGAGTGGTCGAAGGCGCCACATTGGAAATGTGGTGTGGGGAAACTCACCGAGGGTTCGAATCCCTCTCTCTCCGCCATTTTTTTTGCCAAAAAAATGGCGGAACGAAGACGCAAGTCTTCACTTCACTGTGCCGTCAGGCACAACTTCACATCTTCACGCGGCGTCAGCCGCTCTTCACTGAATAACCGTTACGCCTTGCTTGTGAAGTCGCTCCCTTTGGTCGCTTGTGAAGACGTTCGCTTCGCTCACTTGTGAAGTTTTCTCCCTACGGGAGTAGGGATGGTGTTATCTTTTACTGCGCTTCGCTTACACGGCGGCATTGCCGCCTTGAATTTTATTTTTGCTATGCTATATTAAACTCCGAAAGGAGATCATCTTATGGCTGAAAGCAAATTGCGTACACTTTTTCTTGTAATCTTGTGCGTGGCTTTGTTGCCGCTTGACGTGTGGGCTAAAAGGGCTGCGCCGCAGCCGGTAAAGCCGCTGCTCTGGAGTGTTTATAAAATACAACCATCAGGAGATGGCAGTTCCGCAAAAATAACTGTTTCTAAAATATGTAAATGTTATTTCAAACCGAAAACGATCACTATTTATGAAATCAATTATCAAAAATCCCTTGAACGCGATGTGCAGAGATTGTATATAACCAAACTTGAAATCCACAAGGATTTGCTGATTGTAAAAACGGAAAAAGGTGGTATATTTTCCTGTAATATTACTACCGGCAAAATAAAGTTGCTCAAACTGCCGCAGGGATATGAGCAAATAAAAAGCAGTCGATCTGTAATAACATTGAGAATGCGGCAGTATTTGAGTCGTAAACAATAATTGTTCGGGAAAATCTTATGACACAGCAAAATGCAATAAAACTTTTTGAGCAGAAACAAGTCCGTTCCGTTTGGGATGATACCACTGAAGAATGGTACTTTTCGGTAGTGGATGTGGTGGCGGCATTGACCGATAGCGTGAACCCAACCGACTACATCAAGAAAATGCGGCAGCGCGACCCTGAATTATCTAAAGGGTGGGGACAAATTGTCACCCCCCTTGCAGTTCAAACTGCCGGAGGTAAACAAAAGATGAATTGTGCCTCTGCCCAAGGAATTTTCCGTATAATCCAGTCCATTCCGTCCCCGAAAGCGGAACCCTTTAAGCTGTGGATCGCCCAAGTTGCGGCAGAGCGGCTCAACCAGATGCAGGATCCGGAACGCTCCATTGAACAGGCAATGCTGGATTACAGGCGTTTGGGGTATTCTGAAAATTGGATCAATCAGCGGTTGAAATCAATCGAAATCCGCAAAGAATTGACCGATGAATGGAAA
>JAFTUS010000208.1 GCA_017466125.1 Lentisphaeria bacterium
GTTCGGCCGCCGTACGCTCAACGCCCCGATAAAATACGCTGCGCTCTTTTATCGGAGCATCGCTCCCGGCGAGAGGTATTGCCGCGTTGCGGCAATATTGACGCTTCGCTTATACTTTCGCCGCCATTTTAAGGCGGCGACCAACGTTCCGCCTCCGTCTTCGTAAAACTACGCCGCGACAAGGCTGGACCACGTCCGGGTACGACCTGGTACAGACGGAGGCTCGAGAGCCCCGCAAGGGGCGACAGCCGACCACTACCGAGGCCGACGTTCGGCCGCTGCGCGCGGAATTTTTGATTTAAATATCACTTCTTTTTCTGCACTTTGATCGGTACGAATACGCCGGGGGCGGCTGTTCCCGGGGTGATGCCGAGGTGTTGTCCCAATGTGCGGCAATCAGAAGTGCCGGTTTCTTTGAACATCGCATTGAGGATCACGGCAGCGGCTTCAGCATCCTCCGCCGCGTTGTGGTGGCGGAACTGATGCCCGAAACGGGCGGCAAGCGTATTTAATTTGTGGTTTTCCATTTCGGGCCACAATTTTTTTGCCGCTTTGCAGGTGCAGAAAAAATCGAAGTGCGGAGTAGGCAAGTTATACAGTTCCAATCCCTTACGCAGTACACTGATGTCGAAAGCAGCATTGTGCGCCACAACCGTTGCACCTTCAAGGTAAGGAGCCAGTTTCGGGAAAAAATCTCCCCATTCCGGTGCATCGCATACCCTGTCCGGCGTAATTCCGTGGATTTGAATGTTGAAGGGCGAAAAGTACCGGCAGGAACAGTGCGGCTTGATCAGCACTTCACGGGGACGGAACATCACGCCGTTGCGGATGACGACCACCCCGACGGAACAGATGCTCCCCCGGTCGGCATTGGCAGTCTCAAAATCAATAACAGTAATCACTTACAAACCTGTCGGCTGATCGATAAATTCACATTCCAGCGCAAATTCTGCGGCAACTTTTTCCATGACCGCCCTGGGACCGACGGTCTCCGAGGCATAGTGACCGAGCGCGATCACAGAAATCCCCGCTTCACGGGCGGAGTGATACATTTCGTGTTCCATAACGCCGGTGATCAGCAGTTGCGAATTGGTTTCAGCCGCCGCCGTCAGAGCATCTCTTCCGCCTCCGCCGGAAACGACCGTGACCCGGCGTACCGGTTCCCGGGAAAAATCGTAGAGTGCGGCTCTGCAAGGCAGGAATTTTTCATAGATCACCGCCAGTTCTGCGATGGAAAAATTCACCGGCAGTTCGCCCGCAAAGCCGATCTCATTTCCGGCATATTCACAGCAGGAAATGCAGTTCTGCAAGCCGATCATGCGGCACAAAACAGCGTTGTTTCCGACTTCGCGGTGTGCATCCAGCGGCAGATGTGCGGCGTAGAGGCTGATATCGTTCTGAAACAGAATACGCAGTCTTGCCCCGTCCATTCCCGCAAACCGTTTGGGGTAACTGCCCCAACTGATACCGTGATGAACAAAGATAAAGTCAGCCCGCCGTTTGCGGGCCTCCTCAAACAACTGCATGGAGCCGTCCACGCCGAAAACGGCACGTTTCACTTCGGCAGAACCCTCCACCTGTAAGCCGTTGTTGGAACAGTCTCCGGGAAAGTTTTTCACGCAGAGAAGTTCATTCAAATAGGAAGTTAAAGCCTGTAATTTCATTTTTTCTTTCCTCTGTGCGCAAGCAGACTGTAAAAACCGTCAGATGCATCTTTAGCATAATAGGGGAAACGTTTCCGCACTTCAGGCGACACATCCCGCGGAATATTCTGAAAGCGGCGGTAGAGCCAGAGATACTGCTCCGGATATTGGCGGATATACCTTTCTGATATATCCATAAACGCCTGAAGCACCTCTTTTTCGGAGGCGTACTCTTCAAACGGTTTCGGCAGCGGTTCACAGAAACTTTCCACTTTTCCGTCCTCCCGACGCAGACTGACCCCGAAGAGCAGTTCCACCGGAATACCGTGCTTGTCGCAATAATTCTTGATCTCCACCGGAGCCGGACTGCTGGCAACCGGGATACCGAAGAAATCGACAAAAATCCCGCCGTAACGCACTTTGGTATTCTGATCGACCAGCGTACCGAGACACATCCCGTCCCGCAAAGCCTTTATCGCACTCCTTACAGCACCGCGGGTAAAGAGGATCTTCAAGCCGACCTTTTCCCGTTTTTCACTGTTGAGGAGTTTATTCACGTAGGGATTGGTCACAGGTTTGGCGATCGCCGCCATGGTCATACCGGTATAGAACGCCCCCGCGACCCCCGATGCCTCCCAACTGCCCAGATGCGGATTGACGTAAATGAAACGTTTTCCCTCCGCCTTTGCCTGTTTGTGCATGTCACCGGTCTCCTGCCGCATACAGTAACAGCGGCGGATGCGGTCGGGTTCCCCGTCCAGCCAGATGAATTCCAGCATGTTCCACGCCAGATTTTTCAGGGACTCCCTGCCGATGCGTGCCGCCTCCTTTTCCGACAGTTCCGGCATGGCGGCAAGGATGTTTGCCCGCACCAGTTTCCGGACAGAGGGAATCATATTCATCACGTTTCCGCCCAGAAACGCCAACCCCTTCACCGCTTTATACGGCAGATGACGGATAAGCGTATAAGGAATAATAATTATCAGATAGACGAGCAAATCCACCATATCATTCCCCCGTCAGAACTTCGTAAAATTCAATCGCCAGATAACTGCGCAGAACATACCACGGCAGCAGCATTGTTGAACCGATCACCGGCAGCATCAGCGGGATCGCCAGAATGCAACAACTGCAAAGCACGATAAGTCCGATCAGCACCCCCGCCGCAAGATCGACGACCCAGTTGAAAAGCAAATACTTGATAAACTGGATCTTCCGGTCCAAAAGCATATTGTTGAACGATGCCCACGCATCATGAAAACCCAAACCCGTCTTATACATGATCAGCGGAACAAAAGTGAAAAGCAAAGCCAGATAGACCGATACCAGCACATTTGCCGCAATGAGCAAGCCGAGAAGCACAAGAAAAGTACCGTGTGCAGCAGTGAAACTGCCCCATTCGCCCACTCTGGCGGACTCCTTCAAATATTGATAACCGGGGTAGAGGACAACGCCGAAAAGCAGCAGATTGATCAGACAAAACCAGATGTCGATGCAGAGTTTTCCTTTGAAAAAATCCACGCCGGGCTTCTCATACTCCCGGTAGGCGGGCTGGATCCGGGAACGGTCGTTCAACAGATTATCCAGCCAGACAAAATTCATCCGTCCCTGAAAATAGGCGATCACAAGGGCGATCGCCAGTATGACGAGCAGAAAAAGGACTGCACCGTAGAAAATGATCTGAATGGTTGCACTCTCCATTTCAAGCACAGCGGCAAAACGTTCAAAAACCGTACCTTCCCCCCAGAAAAGAGTATTGAGTTTTTCAAGAACCGTTTGTGATACTCCGCTGTCTCCGGCGTTTTTCCCCCAATTTCTGCCCCAGTTGCCGGAACCTCCCCCGCTTTCCCCGAGGGTCAGGATCCACGCACAAAGCCCGAGGGTCAGCCACCTCTGAATGTCGAAGGGGAACAGCAATCCTTTCATACGGGCATACGCCTGATTGAGACAAACGGAAACGTTGACTTTTTCTGCAAGCATCATTTTATTTCTCCTTTTTTGTCAGAGCCGCCCTGACGGTCGCCATGGCATCTGCGGCATAAACAGCTCCGATCGTTTCGGCAAACGCTTCATCCACAGCGGCTCCACCGACGATAATTGGGTTGGTAAAACCTTTTGAACGGGCCAGTTCCGCAACCACCCGCATCTGCGGCATGGTAGTCGTCATCAGGGCGGAAAGTCCGATAAAGGCGGCATTGTTTTTCAACGCGGTTTCCACGATCGTCTCCGCCGGAACATCCTTGCCCAGATCCAGCACGTTAAAGTGATAGTTGCGCAGCAGAAGAGCGACGATGTTTTTGCCGATATCGTGGATATCGCCCTTGACTGTGGCAAGTACAAAAACGGGGCCATCTTCTCCGGTGCTGTCATTTTTGAGCAGCGGTTCGAGTTTTTCCATAGCACTTTGCATGGCGGCGGCACTCTGCATGAGTTGAGGAAGGAAATACTCTTTCCGTTCAAATTTTCCGCCGACTTCGGTAATGGCGGGGATCAGGATCTCATTGACGATCTTTCCCGGCTCTATGGTATTGACTGCGAGCAGTTCCTCCAACGCCTTGAGAACTTCGGAGGAACGGCCGTTGAGAACAGCCTCTTTCAGCAGAAGTTCAGGAGGGCGTTTCTCCTGCTTTGCTTCAGCCGGAACTGTTGCGGGGGCAGTTCCGGCGAAACGGCCGAGATAGGCGGATAAATTTTCATCGTGAGCAATCAGAGCATCGGCGGCAATCACCGCATCGGCAATACCGGGAGCAGAGGGGTTGGCGATCGCACTGTTGAGACCGCGCCCCATCGCCATTCCGAGAAACGTCAGATTGGCAACGGCACGCTGCGGCAGCCCGAAACTCACATTGGACAGTCCGCATGTGGTATTCAGTTTCCGTTTGCGGCACTCTGCAATAAAATCCATCGTGACGGCGGCGGCATCCGGAGCGGCAGAAATGGTCATAACAAGCGCATCGGCAACGATTTCCGCAGTATCATAGCCGTATTTATCCGTCTCTTTGAGCAACTGCTCCAAAACCGCGATACGTCCGTCGAGCGTACAGGGGATCTCCTCATCGGTAAGCGGCAGCAGAATAAGCATAGCACCGTATTTGGCGGCGATGGGGAGAACCTTTTCGATGCGTTCTTTTTCGAGAGAAACAGAATTGAACAGAGCGCGGCCGGGATAGAGGCGCAGAGCCGCTTCAACGGTTTCGGGTTTGGTGGAGTCGATACAGAGCGGTGCATTGACGGTGCGAACCAGTTCTGAAACGGTTTTACGCATCATATCCGTTTCGTCGATCCCGGCAAGTCCGAGGTTGACGTCAAGGATCTTTGCGCCCTGCGAACACTGTTCGAGAGCGAAGTTTTTGACCAGTTCCAGAGAACCTTCCCGCAATTCCGCCTGCAACGCCTTTTTGCCGGTGGGATTGATGCGTTCACCGATCAGCGCGAAAGGGGCATCCGGAGAAATACGGCAGTACGCCGATGCCGACGCGACCACGCCGGGAAACTCCGTATGCACCGGCATCGGCGGACGGTCTCCGAGGAGTTTATTCAACGCCGCAATGTGGGCGGGGGAAGTTCCGCAGCAGCCGCCGATAAGGTTGGCTCCGGCATCTGCCAGAGCGAGAGCGGCGTGTGCAAACTCTTCCGGTTCAAGTTCAAATACAGTCCTGTCATTGACCAGACGGGGCATACCGGCATTGGCTTTTGCCACCAGCGGGATCCTGGCATAAGGTTTCAGTGCGGCGATGATCTGCGCCATCATATCCGGCCCGGTGGAGCAGTTGCATCCGAACGCATCCGCACCGAGGGCCTGCAATGTAACGAGAGCGGAAACAGGGTCCGTACCGGTAAGGGTCTTGCCGCCCGGTTCAAACGTGAGGGTCACGATCGCGGGCAGATCGCACATTTCACGGACGGCGATCAGGGCGGCGCGAGCCTCCTGCAAATCCATCATGGTTTCAATGGCGAAACCATCCACGCCGCCGTCAAGCAGACCTCTGATCTGCCGTTTATAGCCGTTGACCGTTTCTTCAAAGGAGGCGGTTCCGGCGGGTTCAAGAATGGCACCTGTGGGGGCGATGTCGCCGAAAACCAATTTCCCCGGCAGGGCTTTGCGGGAAATTTCAGCAAGCGTACGGTTCAGTTCCTCCGTACGGTCCGCCAAACCGAATTCGGCAAGTTTTGCCGGATTTCCGCCGAAAGTCGGAGCATAAACGATATCGCTTCCGGCGGCGGCGTATGCCGTTTGAACAGCGATGATCGCCTGCGGATTTTCGCTGACCCACAATTCGGGACAGATACCGGGGGGCATTCCCTGTTTGGCAAGTTCGGTACCGGTGGCACCGTCGAGCCGCAGCAGACGGCTGCGGCAGAGGGCGGCAAATTCGCTTCCGGTCATAAGTTCACCTCTCATTCAATAATTCCGATATAGGGCAGATTGCGGTATAATTCGTTGCTGTCAAGTCCGCATCCGACCAGATATTGATCGGGACAGGAGAAACACGCCCAGTCGGCATGATCCAGACCTTCGGGGCGGGGAATATCTTTTTCCACAAGTACGGCACATCTGACGCTTGCGGCACCGGCGTCCCGGAAATATTCGGCAACTTTTTTCATGGTGCGTCCGCTGTCGAGGACCTCATCGACCAGCAGGATATGCCGTCCTTCCACGGGCAGTTTCGGGGGGGAACGGAAGTTCACGACACCGGTGGAACGGTCATTGCTGTAACTTGCGGCGGCAAAAGAATCCACCCAGCAATCCATATCCACCTTGCGGACAAGGTCGGCTCCGAAAATAAAGGCTCCGTTGACGATGAGCATGATAGTCAGAGATTTCCCCTGATAATAGCGGGTGATCTCCGCTCCGGTTTCCGCAACTTTCCGTGCGATCTCTTCTTCCGTAAAAAGGACTTTCATAGACTCTGCTTCTCCTGTTTGCGATGTCATTGATATAGAATACCACCAAAGTCATTTTTTTGCAAGAGAAAAATCATCATTTTGAGCAAAAATCCGGTTCGATTGCAAAACTGAAAGCATGATACAGACTTTTGGCTGCTGCATCATGAAAAAAAAATCGTCATATACCACGATTTTTTGTTTTTTATGAAATAAAACAATTGAAAATACTGTCAGTACAGTGTATATTACATTGACAGGAGAGTATGATAATGAAAGATATTACCAGCAGCGTTTATAACTTTGAAGATCTGATACAGGGAAATTTTCTGTATGTGGATAAGACTGAATACATCTGGCAGTTGATCCGACCTGCCAAAGAGATGTATTTTCTCTCCCGTCCGCGCCGTTTTGGTAAATCCCTTACCGTGTCCACTCTGAAAGCGGTCTTTGAGGGCAAAAAAGATCTTTTCAAAGGGCTTGCGATCTACGACAAACCGTATGACTGGAAACCGTATCCGGTGATCCATTTGGATTTTGCAAACTGCGATATAAAAACAGCAGATGAACTTGTAGAATATTTAATCGGTCAACTGACGAATATTGCGAACTCGTTCCATTTGCAGTTGCGTGGGAAACAACTTTCTGTTTGCTTTGAAAATTTAATCAACGATATTGCAGTAAATGACAATGTTGTCATTTTTGTTGATGAATATGACAAGCCTATCTTAAATAACATTGCCAAGCAGAATGTGAATGAAATTCTCAGTGTGCTTAAAGGATTTTACAGCAACATAAAAAAGACTGAAAGCAAGCTTCGGTTTGCTTTTATCACCGGCGTCAGCAAGTTCTGCCATGTATCGTTGTTTTCCGATTTGAACAACTTGACAGATATTTCGATGGATGCCCGGTATGCCGCTATGTTCGGCTATACACAGGATGAACTTGAGGCGAATTTCGGCGACCGGATTTCCACACTTGCCGGAGAGCAGGATATCAACGCTTACAAGACAAAGATCAAAGAGTGGTACAACGGGTACCGTTTTCATAAAAGCGCAA
>JAFTUS010000209.1 GCA_017466125.1 Lentisphaeria bacterium
CATTTTAAGGCGGCGACCAGCGTTCCGCCTCCGTCTTCGTAAAACTACGCCGCGACAAGGCTGGATCACGTCCGGGTGTCAGCGAACCCGACGTTCGGGCCGGGGCGGGGTACGCGCTTCGCGCGGATTTTTTTATCAGTTGCCGACAGCCTCAACGACAACTGTTTCCGTCGCTGTGGCAGTCTGCGGCTGCTGGGGCGGCGGAGCGGGAGTCGGCTTCGGGCACTCTGCCGGAGCGCACGCGGTGGGGTTGTGATGGTGTTTCTTGTGACACATTTTCCGGGCAGGCTTGTCGCAGCACTTGTCCGCTTTGTCACAGCAGCAACCGGCAAGGATCAGCACCGATCCCGCCGCCATCAATGCAAGCATAACTTTTTTCATTTTCAATTCCTCCTCTGTTGGAATTATACCTGCGGAGCGGAAACGCTCCAAAAGAAATTATATACTTTTTTTACAGAAAATCAAGAGGCGCAGAAAAAATATTTGTTTTATCGTTGTGAGCGTTGTGTTTTGTGAAATATCAGCATGAAAAACTTGTTTTTATTCTTTTTCCGGAATAATACACTGTTGAAATATTGTTTTTTCAAATATTTCCGGTATATTAAATTCAGGTTCAAAAAAGGAGACCGGTATGAGAAAATTTACACTTGAAGATCACGCTGACAGTTTTCTGCCCGAGGGCAAGGAGTGGAAACTTGTCTGGCACGATGAGTTTGACGGTACTGAACTGGACGAAACCAAATGGGGTTTCCGTCTGAATTTCTGGGGGCAGCGGTTCAAAACATTTACGACCGAAGGCGTGGAACTTGACGGCAACAGTCATATCAGGCTTCACATGATCAAAAAGGGGGATGATTACTATTCTCCTCTGCTGCAAACCGGTTCTCTGACCTATGATATGCCGAAAGAGGATAATGGCTTCTGGCCTTTCGGTGAAGCAGAGAAGCCGAAATTCATGCACCGTTACGGCTATTACGAGATCCGCTGCCGTCTGCCCAAAAACAGAGGGTGGCACGCCGCATTCTGGCTTCAGGCACCCGGTATCGGCTCACACCCCAATCCCCGTTTTGCGGGGGTGGAGTGCGATATTATGGAAAATTACCGTCAGCATGTTGACGGCAAAATGATAGGCGGCACGATCTGGGGCGGTATCGGTAAAAATATCGACATGTCCGGACATTTCGTCTGGGATTATGAAGAGACTGCTGACGGCTGGCACTATTACGGCGTGGACTGGTCTCCCGATGGATATGTTTTTTACGCTGACGGCAAAGAGATCGGCAGAGTTCTGCCCCCTGAACGAGAAGCGGAGAAAAATATCATCCGGGAAAATCCGGATTCAAAAACCTGGATTTTGCCGGGAAGTACCGCCATTGGACCGGTTTCGGAGGTGGAGCAGTTCATTCTGGTCACTACGGAGTGCCACGGTTACCGCGGACCGGGATTTTTCAGCGCACCGGAAGGACACCCTGCCGGAACTCCTGCGCCGATTTTGAAAGAAGCGGTACTGCCGGACTATTTTGAAGTCGATCACGTCCGTGTATTCGATCAAATCGAAACGGAAAAGTGAGCTGACAAAAAATCGGGGACTGTTGGAAATCTGCAAAAAACAGCAACAATCCCCGGTTTGTCTTTGTTCGGAATTGAAATCAGCCTTTCAGACTTTTCAGTTGGGCAAAGAGTTTCCGCCGTTTTCCTTTGCGTTCTGAGAGCGGTGCGTGGAGCAAACCGGTTGCATGATTCAGGTGCATCAGATATTTGCAAAGTTCCGCCGATTCAATAAACGGCAGTTTATACCCTTGAGAACGGAGTTTTGCAAAGATGCAGTAACCTGCACTTACATCATCTTCAAATCCGCCAGCCTGCCGTACCAGATCGGTTTTGTAAAGGGCGCAGTGGCTTCTGAAATAATGCTCTCTGTCAACGACTTTGCGGCCGAGTTTACGGCGGATCGCTGTTTCAAGACGCTGGTAATACCGTTTCAGCAGCGGTACATATTCCAATTTCCAACTGCCGACGGCGGCGATTTCCGGGTCGGCGTTGATTTTTTCCAGCAGAAAATCCAGCCAGCCGGGGTGGATCATGATCGTATCGGTGTGCATGACCAGTACCAGCGGACTTGTGACGTGTTCCAGTGCAAGTTTCAGGGCTTCGATGTGCATTCGCGGCCCGTGTTCATCTTTGGGGTCGCGCTCCAGCAAATGGATGTACGGAACTGTCTTGAGGTATTCCAGTGATTCATCGGCGGAATTGTTATCTACGACAATGACCTCCACACGGTCAAGGTCGGTGTTTTTTTCAAGATATTCCAGACAGAGTTTGGTCAATTCAAATGTTTTATAATTTGGGATGATAAGAGATACTTCTTTCGGCATAAAATCCTCTCTGATTTATATTGTTTTACCTTAATATACCGTATGAAATTACAGAAGTCAACCCCGGAAATGCTTTTTGAACATATTTTTCGGGCAGTTGTAAAACGTTTCGCTGAAAATATCTGTATTTATTGTTGTCAATGCGGTTTTTTGACTTGCATTTTCAGCGGAACAAGGGTAAATTAAACAGATGATGATTTTTTGTAACTTTAACTACAGGAGTTCGCTATGAAAGCTGCTGGTATCCGCCGTAAATACATTGAGTTTTTCAAGAGCAAAGGTCATGCCGAGATCAAGAGTGCATCTCTGATCCCCGATAACGACCCGACTTGTCTTTTTACCACTGCCGGAATGCACCCGCTGGTGCCTTATCTTCAGGGGGCGAAGCACCCCGCCGGAACCCGTCTGACGGACTTCCAGAAATGTATCCGTACCGGCGATATCGACGAAGTCGGTGATGCCGTTCACCTGACCTTCTTTGAAATGCTCGGCAACTGGTCGCTGGGCGATTACTTCAAGGAAGAGGCGATCCGTTTCAGTTTTGAGTTTCTGACCGGTGCTGAGAACCTCAATATCCCGCTGAACATGCTTGCCGTTACCGTTTTTGCCGGTGACGAAGACTGCCCCTTTGACGAGGAGGCGTTCAAACTCTGGAACTCCCTCGGCATCCCGGCAGAACGCATCGCCAAACTGCCGAAGAAAGACAACTGGTGGGGGCCCGCCGGACAGACCGGTCCCTGCGGCCCGGATACTGAAATGTTCTACTGGACGGGCGATCTTCCCGCTCCCGAAAAGTTCGAGCCTTCCGACAAACGCTGGGTCGAGATCTGGAACGACGTCTTTATGCAGTACAACAAGAATGCCGAAGGAAAATACGAACCGCTTTCGCAGCGCAACGTCGATACCGGTATGGGGCTGGAACGTGTTACTGCTATTTTGCAGGGCAAAAAGAGCTGCTACGAAACCGAAATTTTCGCTCCGCTCTTTGCCAAATTGGATGAGATCCGTGGGGCAGAATGGGTGGATGGTGCCGACCGTACCTCTTCTGAACGCATTATCGCCGATCACCTCCGTGCGGCAACCTTCATCATGGCGGACGGTATCACTCCCGGAAAAGTGGATCAGCCCTACGTGCTGCGCCGCCTGATCCGCCGTGCCATCCGCGAAGGGCGCAAACTGGGTATCTCCACTGAATTTACCGCCAAGATCTCACAGGCGGTCATCGATGAATTCGGCGATGTCTATCCCGAACTCAAGAATAATGCCAAAGTCATTCTTGAAGAGTTTGAACGGGAGGAAAAACAGTTCGCGGTCACGCTGGAAAAAGGAACCCATGAATTCCTGAAACTGATCGACCGTGTTCCCGCTCACATCACCAAAAAAGTGATTTCCGGCAAAAACGCCTTCAATCTTTACGAAACCTACGGTTTCCCCATCGAACTGACCTGTGAAATGGCGGCGGAAAAAGGGTTTGAAGTCGATCGTGCCGGTTACGATGCCGCTTTTGCCAAACATCAGGAAATGTCCCGTGCCGGAGCGGAACAGAAATTCAAAGGCGGTCTTGCCGACCACTCCGAAGCGACCGCCCGTCTCCATACGGCGACCCACCTGTTGCAGGCGGCTCTCCGCAAAGTGCTGGGAACCCACGTGGAACAGCGCGGTTCCAACATTACTGCCGAACGTCTCCGTTTCGACTTTTCTCACCCCGACAAAATGACGCCGGAGCAGATTGCCGAAGTGCAGACTCTGGTCAACGATGCCATCAAACGCGATCTGCCTATTTCCTGCGATGAAATGACGGTGGAAGAGGCCAAAAATGCCGGAGCAATGGGGCTTTTTGAAAGCAAATACGGCGAAAAGGTCAAAGTCTACACCATGGGCGATGTCAGCAAAGAAATTTGCGGCGGTCCTCATGCGCAGCACACCGGCGAACTCGGCGGTTTCAAGATCCTCAAAGAGGAAAGTTCCAGCCGTGGTGTCCGCCGTATCAAAGCGGTCATTGAAGCAAAGTAATTTGCGTGCAGATTGGAGTTGACAATGAAAGATACCGATTTGTTGATTTCTCAAAATGACGGCGAATACGCCGTCAAAGTCTGCGGACGGGCGAACTTTGAATATGCAGTGCCGCTGCGGGAATTGGGAAATTCTCTTGCCCAATTCAAGGCGATCCGCTTTGAAATGAGCGAGTGTCAGGCAATGGACAGTACGTTTATGGGGGTGCTTTCCATGATCGGGCTGAAAGCCCGCCGCTGCGGAGCTGTTATTGAAATCGTGAAAGCGAGCGATTTTCTGCGTAAACTCCTGCGTGATCTCGGGATTGTCAAACTCTTTGACTTTGTCGAAGAGTTCACCAATGCACCGGCGGAATGGATAAATGCGGGCGGCAAATCCGACTTGCTCACCACCGCCGAAACCGTTACCGAAGCGCACGAAACTCTGGTCGAAGCCGACAGCAGCAACGAAGCCAAGTTCAGTCAAGTCATCGAATTTGCCAAAAAAGACGTCGAGCGTCTCAAAAACGATAAATGATTTGATTTTGCCGAAAAGAGCCAAAACGTTTTGAGAAAAGGCAACAGAATACAAACAAATTACTGTTCTATTCTGTTGCCTTTTGCAAGAGTCATTTTTTTATTTTTTGAGAGATTTCGTCAAGCAACATTGCAATTCTGAAAGAATTTTGCACTTGAAATTGAAATAATTTCAGAATTTCTATTGCTGCAAATGAAACAAATGCATCTATTGCGCATATTATTGCTGTAACAAAAAAAATTGGTTCTCTTTCTTTTGCTGTCATTACTAAAGATATAGCACAACCCAAAATATTTATAACAACAAAAACATGACAAAGCACGGATGTCAAGAGTTCCTTTTGAGTTTTGTGGAAATCCTGACCTGCACTTGAGCAAAATCTTTTACATCTTTGCTGGTATGATAATTGGGCTTCTTTTTCTTGTATGATCCGTTCTGTTGCTGCTATTTTTTCTTGCTTGATCCGCTCCTGCGCCTGTTTTTTCTGTTCCAACCGCTGTATTGTTTCTTCATCGAAAACGGGTACTATTTCTCCATCACAAAACGGACAGTTGCAGATTTCTCCTTCGGCGGCAAAAGGAATTTTTAATTTTTTGTTGCAGAGCGGACAGATAAAATCGAAGTATTTCATAAAAAATCTCCATGTTATTGAATAAAAAGGGGCACATCCTAATATGTGCCGCTCTCTACGTCTGCAACAACGCTACACAGAACACAACATCAGAATGTGCCGTGCATAACACGGACACGCTGATTGGTAATATTCTGTGTATAGTTGGGTAACATGGTCACAGTGAAGTTGCAGTTCAGAGAGCGACAGTTACAATCAACAGTATCTTAATTTTCTACTTTAGAGTAAATCCTCCATTATTAAAATATTTGGGCAACGCATTTTCGTTCCTATCAATATGTTTTGCGAGCCTTATTTTATCGTTTTAAGTTGTTCTTTGAGTGTCGGCAAATCATTTTTGATTGTCTGCCACATCAATTTATAATTCGTCTGCACATAATCATGGATAAGAATGTTTCTCATCCCGATAATGATTCGCCATGGGATTTCCGGATGCGCAGAACGCATTTCATTTGAAATTTGTCCGGCAGCTTCGCCGATAATCAGAAAATTGTAGGAAACAGCATCTTGTTTTACCGGAGATGTGAGGAATTCCTCTTCTGATTCAGATACGATACAGTTTATTTTTTCAATCGCATGTAAAATATGTTCGATACGTTGACGGTCACGGATCATAATGCCACCATGTCTTTTTTTACGCTTGCTCCGAAATCAGGATCTGTCAGGGCGGTTGACGGGATGATGTCAACTTTGCAGTTCAGCATGTCTGAAATGTCCAACTGCAATCCGATTTGATCGAACAACGAAGCCTTTTCATTAAAATCGACCAGCAAATCAACATCACTGTCGCAAGTGTCCTCTTTGCGGGCACAGGAACCGAAGATATATACTTTTTCTGCATTATATCTTTGAGCGATTTTATCAATTTGAGATTTCAAACTGTAAATATGATCCAACCGGCGCATTTTCCATTTCCTCAATTCGGTATCCAAACATAATTTAACCCGCCGGAACAAAAAATCAAGTATTTTATTTTGTCAGCATAAGTTTTTTCTGTAAAATATTGTTAATGCCCCAAATTTTGTGAAAAACATTTATAAATGCCAATGGGCTTCTCGCGCTTTTGCATAATATTATTATGCCGCCTCTTTACAGCTCCGTTCACAGGCGGTGTTCTTTAACCGCATTTGACGGAGATCCCCTTCTTTTGTAAAATTTCAGCAAAACGCGCAAGGGTTTCGGCGGAGGGCGCAGGAGTTTGAGGCATGGTATTGGGCATATTCACAGCCCGGTATTTGCTCCCGGCAAGGGAATGGTACGGCAGCAGGCGTACCGCTTCCAGATACAGTTTGCTGAGAAATTCTGCGCTTCTTTCCATGTTTTCCAAAGTGTCGTTGCAACCGGGAACGACCGGTATCCTGATTTCGAGTCTTGCTCCCTGACTGGAAAGCCATTGCAGATTTTTACAAATCAATTCATTGCCGCTCCCGGTAAGTTTTTTATGCTCCGCGGAGTCCGCATGCTTGAAGTCAATCAGAAACATATCGGTATATGGTATAACTCTGGCAAAACAGTGTGATGCCACGTTTGCACAACTGTCCACTGCGGTATGGATGTTTGCTTTTTTCAATTCTTTGAGCAATGCTTCGGCAAAGTCGATCTGCATCAGCGGTTCGCCGCCGGAAAGGGTGACGCCGCCATTGGATTGCTGATAAAAAGCAGCATCGGCAAGCACGATTTTCATGGCTTCGTCAACTGTGGTGACTTTTCCGTAAAGTTTCAGGGCATTTCCGGGGCAGGCATCTTCGCACTTTCCGCAAGCGGTACACAAACTGTGCTGAAAGTTATGTTTCCCACCCCGGAGTATGTGGGCGTTAGCAGGACAGATGTCCGCACATTCTCCGCAGGAAATACACTTATAATCATAATATCCCAGTTTTTTGAGGGCGGAAATGCTTTCCGGATTATGACACCAGATACATTTTAATACGCACCCTTTGAAAAAAAGAGTGGTTCGGATTCCCGGTCCGTCATGAATGGCGAACCGTTTCGGTTCCAGTAAAAGCCCTGTGATTTCCGGCATGATGATTTACTCCGCAATGCGCAATGCGCGTGTGATATACATATCCTGTTCCTTTTCGTTCAATTCCACGAAGCGTACATTCCAACCGCATACCCGGACTTGAAGATTGCTGTACTTTTCCGGGTGCGCTTTTGCATCGATCAGCGTTTGCGCATCGAATACATTAAAGTGGATCTGCAAGCCGCCGTTTGCATAATGGGAGAAAAGATAGTGTTTCATGGCTTCCAAACCTTCTTCGCCCTGAACCGTTGCCGGATGCAGCATAACATCCAGCGGAAAATCACCTGGCATATCATGATAATCCATTGCACAAACAGAACGGCTCAATGCGGTAAGTACGTTGGTATCTGCCCCCATTGCCGGGGAGAGATTTTTGGAAAATTCTTCTCCTTCCTTGCGTCCATCCGGCGTCGCGGCTGTCTTTTCTCCCTGTACGATGAATTGCCGTGCGCAGTGACCGGACATGGAGAAATAACCGCCTCTGCCGGAAGGGTGATTGTTGATCCGGACGGCGGCGAATTTCACAAGTTTATTGGCATATTGATCGACTTCCGGAATGCCGTTGCCGTATTTTTCTTTACTGTGGAGCATTTTGAGACGGAGTTTTTCAGCACCAGCCCAGTTGTTGTTCAGAATGTCGCGGAACTCAGTCAACGTTACGAGTTTTTCATCGAACACGGCTTTTTTGACTGCCATCAATGCATCAACAGTCGTACCAAGTCCGCACATAAGGATGGAGGAGGAACGGTAGGTTGTCCCTCTGGAAAAAGCATCGACACCTCTTGTAAGACTGGTGATATTGGTACTGGAAAACATCTGTCCCGGATTGATTTCTCCGAGATGCTGTTCGATTTCAAAAGCGATTTTCTTGAGACTCTGAATGATCTCATCCAAATAGATCAAAACGGTCTCATAGAAATCATCAAAAGTTTTCATATCTTTCAATTTCATCGTCTTGGATTTGCACTGATAATCGCCGATTTTGGAATAACCGCCATTCAATGCCAGTTCCACGCATTTGAGCATATTTATATGCCCGGCGGCTGTGCCGTTGTAATCCCGGGGCGCAAGTTCATAACATCCGGAAATATGACAGATACGTGCTTCTTCTTTGGTAAAACCCTGACTGACCAGCAAATCCTGCATGTTTTCATCGCTGATGAACACGAGACTGGAATTGTGATCGCGCACCATCCGCAATGCCTGTTTCAACAGCCAGTCGGGAGTGTGTTTTGCGATTTTCAGTTGAATTTTCGGTGTCGGAATGGCAAGTTCATCAAAGATTTCCAGAATCAAAGCGGAACATTCGTTGTATAACGTGCCGCCATCGGGTGCCGTTCCGCCGAGATAAAGCGGATGCCCCCAATAGTTGTCGATGGATGCCCATTGCATAAAAAAGCAGGTGATGAATTCACGGATCTCATCCATCGTATAACGGCCTTCCGCCAAATCCTTTTTGTAATAACGGAACATTTCTGCATCCAGATTACTCAAAGAACGTACCTGCATGTGGTCGATGTGTTCCGCAAAGAAGAAGTACAGATAAATGATCATCAGAAATTCATAGGTATCCCGGGGGGCACCGGTACGCATCTGTTCCAGGCAGCGGATCTCACGTTGGATCCTGGGGTGATTTCCGTGATGCTCCCGGGCATAGTCGAGCAATCTGCCGATACATTCCAGAACGGCGTTCAAAGTGATTTCAATACCTTCAAAATAGGCGGCGGCCTCATCCGTCAGCGTGCCGTTTTTCTCATGCTGCGCCCGGAAACTCCTTGCCCGATCCCGCAGACCGGGAAAACCGAGAGAAAAAATACTGTCCCAATCCGGTACCGAGTGGTCAAAGTCGGCCCAAATGGTGAGCAGTCCGGCTTTTTGCTGCTCATCCCAGAGAGCGGCAACGGTATTTTTCAGATATTTTTCAGATACTGCGGCATAATTACCGTAGACGAGGGGGGAGAGCGGGCGTTTGGTCCGGTCATAACAACCGAAGCCGGGAAAACAGTCATGAGGGTTCACATCGATTTGCATATTTTTGCAGATAAATTCAACTCCGTGGCCTTTGGCAATGAAAACGGACTGGCCTTTCCAAGTGGCGACTGCGTCCAGAATTTTTGCTCTGATTTCATCGTTTGTAAGTCCGGTAAGCGGGTCCATGACCGGATTGCGGAATTTGTTGATCAGATATTCTCTGTCATTGTCAAACCCTTGATAAAGCATGATTTTTCTCCTTGATTTTCCTTGTCCGTTAAAACTGTTATAATATAATACACACTCCCCGGAAAATCCATATATAAAAAATATGAAAAACTTATACTTTTACGACTTGCTAAATATTTTTTACAGGTTATATTAATTCGGAAGTAAGTACGGAGATATGCAGTTATGTCAATTGAAAACAAAGATCATTTCTTACATTTATCAAACCGTCTTCATTTGCAGATCACTCATTTCGCTTATGGTATTTATCCGGCGGCAGACGGGACATTTTCTTCTCTGCCCGTCAACCGTTTGCTGTTTTGTCTGGGCAGTACCGATAATGAAGAGTCTTATGTGGCAGATGCCGAACATCATTTTTCCATGCAGTCGGGACATTTTTATTTTATTCCTGCAAATCATGTTGCCGGAGTGCGTTTGTCGGCGGGAATGTACTTTGTTTCAATTCAATTTCTGCTTGATTTGTATAACGGGCTTGATGTTTTTGCTTCCGTCAAAAAAATATTGGATTTTGAAGGTGCCGCACAGGTGGAACAGGCACGGAAAATATTCGATATTGCTGCGGAAAATATATGGTTGGCGAAATTGCCGGGGCTTACATACGATTGTATCGGCTCCGTTTTTGAGAAACTTGAGCCGATACAATTGAATTTGACCGAAATAGCCGAGTTTTCCGTTCAGAGTTTACGATTGATTTCCGGGACGTGTACTGCCATGACTACCGTTGCTGAATTGGCAGACCTTTGCAACGTCAACCGGGATACATTCAGCCGGAATTTCACCCGTAAAAATGGGATCACGCCCAAACAATTTCTGACACGCTGTATTCTGCGGCGCGCTTACATCCTGCTTTCTTCCGGCAAGTACCGGGTGCATGAAGTGGCGAAAGAATTGAAATTTTCCAATGAATTCTATTTTTCCCGCTTTTTCAAGAAACATACCGGAGTGACACCAAAAGATTTTCGCATGCTTCATTACAGTAATTTCTGATCCCGTGCCGTTCCTGACTGCTTAATGCGGAGACCGCAGTCTGTCATAAGTACAGGTATTTGGCGATAAAGATAAAACTGATCAGCCACAATAGCCAGTTGACCCTGCCTTTTTTGCGGCAGTTGAGAATGGTCCATGAAATGATCCCACCGTAAATTTCCCGGCGGACAGTGCTGCCGACTTCACGGACTTTGAAAAAACGTTCCAGAAAACTCATCTTCTTTTATCCATAATAATTTAGACATTATCGCGCAGTTTTTCTGCCCGAGAGCGCAAAGAGGAAGGAGGCTCCGACGGCGAAGGCGGAGAGTATGGACCAGAGTACCGCCGGAATGCAGACCGCGTAGAGCTGTCCGCCGATCCAGGGACCCGCCGAACTGCCGATGCCCCGCATCAGTGAAAAGACCGACATCATTTTGCCGGAGTTTTCCTTTGATACTTCCTGTGTGACCGCTGCCGAAAGCCCCGGTTGTACCACCAGTTCCCCCAGCGTGACGATGGCGACTGCCAGAGCAATGCCGAATGCTCCGCCCGCTGCTCCAAGCTGGAGGTAGCCCAGCACATAAAGCAGTGAGCCTCCGGCAAGCTGCCAGTGCAAGGGAAGTTTGCTTTGTTTCAGCAGTGCCGTTGCGGGGAGTTGGAGCAGCAGCACCATAAAACCGTTCAGGGAATAGATCGACCCCAGCGCATTGCGGCTGATCTGTATCGTTGCTGTTGCAAATATGGACATCGTTGAATAAAGTTGAGACGACAGCAGTGTGAGAAGAAGCGTCCCTGTGGTCAACAGCAGAAAGGCACGGTTGCAGAAAATATCCCGCAAAAGATTTGTTCCGGAGCGATGTCGGGTTTTCTTTCCGGCGGGAACCGGTTTTGCCGCGTTGCGGCAGCAGGAGATCTGCGTGTAGTACGTTCCAAGCAGACAGAGCAGACCCGTTCCGATGAAAAATGCCCAGTAAGGCGTTTTTGCAAAAAACGCCCCCAGCATCGGCCCGATCGCCCAGCCGACGTTGAAACCGATACGGATCTTGCTGTAATAGAGTGAACGCTCCTGCGGCGGGGTGTTGTAAACCAGATAGGAGTCCGAACTCACCTGAAATGCACTGCCGACGGCGGTGTTGAGCATCAGTGCCGCCGCAAACAGCCAGAAGGGGGCGGCGATATAGACCATGAACGCCAGCAGAAAAAAGATGATGCCGCGGAAAAATTGTCCCGCAAGCATCATGCGGGCGTAGCCGAAACGATCCGTCAGCCAGCCGCACGGCACCGGAGCCAATACCGTTGCCAATCCCAGCAGCGGGAAGATGATGCTCGCCGTGGAATAGGGCAAATTCCGTTCCTGACAGAGATAGATGGGAATAAAGGGATAAACGATCGCATAGGCAAGTTGATTGAAACTCCACGCCGCCGCCAGTGCAATTCCTTTGTCCTGGCGCACAGCAGAAACAAAACGGGTGATTTTTGACGGCGGCATCTTTGTATATCCCGGGTGAAAATTAAAAGAAACGTGATTTTGCTTAATATAGCACAGAACCGGGAAAAATCAAGAATTCTTTCTTTTGCCGCTTTGTATAAACTGAAAAACTGCCGCATCTCAAAAGAGGTGCGGCAGTTCCGGTCGGGAGCGTTTGCTCAGCTCACTTTGATTTTGTGAACTTTGGCGCGTTCGGATTTCGGGACGTGCAGTTCGAGGACACCATCCTGGGTCTTTGCCTGGATCTTTTCAGGATCGACTCCGTCGGCGATGCGGAAACTGCGTTTGAATTCGATCGCGCGTCCGTTGCGGCGGAGCGAACTTTTTGCGCTCATGGACATAACGCCGTCATGAACTTCGATGCTGACATCCTTTGCGGAAGCACCGGGGATTTCAAACCACATGGTCACGCCCTCGGTTCCGTCGAGGATATCGACCAGCGGCATGAGCTGCATTGCGGGAACGACTTCCGTTTTTACCATTTCTTTTTCCATGATTTCATCTCCTTTTTATCTGTTAATTGACTTTGATCTGATGTGTACGGGGTTTTGCTTTTTCGGCGACGGGGAAGGTCAACGTCAGGATGCCGTCTTTGTAACAGGCTTTTCCTTCACAGGCTTTGACTTCCACGGGAAGTTTCACGCTCTCTTCAAATTCTTCCATCGAGCGTTCACGGCGGACGAAATGTTTCTTTTCGCCGACGCGATTGCAGTCGCAGATCTGGCGTTTTGCGCGGACGGTCAATTCTTCGCCGACGATTTCCACGTCGAGGTCTTCGGGTTTGCATCCGGGAATGGGAAGTTTTGCAATCACTTCATTGTCTTTGGTTTCGACTTCCATTCGCAGGGCGCATCCGCAATCGATCATGCCTTCGGGGGTGAAGTCCAGTTGATCGAAGAAGTGTCTCATCATTTCATCGATGCTCCGCAGGGTGACTGCATTGTTTCCGAAATTCCATCTTGTCATCATACTCATAATATTCCTCCTTTTGTTTTACCGGTACTCCAGCCGGTTTCTGAAAGGAATAAAGCAGTTGCCGTGCCAACTCTTTTTTGAGCGGCACGGCATGATGAAATGCGTGACAAATCGTCACAGTTGAGACATGAAGTGGGACAAAATGACCGGATCAGTCTTTCTGCACCTGTCCGTTATCACTGACGTCACTTTTACGCAGGGCGAGGTCTTTGAACAATCTTCTCAAATCGACCGTGCCGCCCCAGAGGAACCAGACGGTTGAAACAATTCCGATAAGGACCGGCACCAGAAGTGCAGTAATATAGTAATAGACCGTCCACCAGTGAGCGGGCCAGGGGGAGATGATGTTCCAGATGATAACTGCGGCAAAACTGATCCCCAGTTGGTAGATGATCGAATAGATAAAGACCGACCATGCGATCGCCCGGTCGCCCCGGGTGTACTCTTTGGTGATGCCGATGAGTTGATCGAAGATTTTTTTCAGGCGGGACTGCTGCCGGTTATCTTCAATGATCTCACATTCGCCGTCGGCGTATGCGCCTCTGTGGAGCAGTTTATCCAGATCGTAGGGTTTGTAGGTGAGATAAGAGCCGAGAATATACGTTCCGATCGAGAGGATCATGGAAATAAAGAAGATTTCAAAGGAGTTGATCGGGAATTTTTCTGCACTCATCTGCCAGTGGATCCAGGGTTCAAACGGGGCGGAAGCCGCCCGCAGAAAACGGTCGCATTTTTCCACATAACCCCATTTTTCGATGAGGGGATAGATGTGGAGAGCCCAGTTGCGCTGAAAGATCAACCCCAGCAGACTGGTTCCGGAGCCGAAAATGATGGCGCACCATGCCCCGGTGAGATTGCCGAAACGGCTGTAAAGACCGAAAACCATGATCGGGCCGGAGCCGCCGAGCCACAGCGCACACATGATGGTCGAAAACATATAAATATAGTCCATGTGCTGGAAGAATACGGCGATGATAAAGAAGAGGATCGCAACGATCACTGTGAGCAGCCGCAGCAGAAAGAGGTGCATTTTCGGCGACAGTTTCCCGTTGGGGATAAAGGGGAGGATCATATCCTGCATGATGCACCCGGCGGCGTTGAAGATGCGGCTGTCGTCAGTGGAGATCAGAAGCATGATCATCAGCAGACAGAAGAGCCCGAACAATCCGATCGGAAAGAGTTCGCTCAACAGCACCGGCATCATCTGCTGCTGAAAGAGGGTTTTATACTGCTGGAATTTATGTCTGCCTTCCGGGGAGTTTCCGAAGATTTTATCCATTTCGGCAAAGTAGGGTGTATCCAGATTGTTCTGCTGCGACAGGGGGGCATCGACGCCGATGGTGTGGTAAACCGGCGGGATTTTCGCTGCGGCTTTGCTGTAAGAGGCGCATTTCACGGGGTCGTTTTCCACCATGGGGATAATGCGCTGACAGAGTTTCTGCCGGATTTGATTGTTGGTGATGCCGAAACGGTTTTCTTTGGCAAATGTGCCGCTGTTCATAAAGCAGATGGTGAGCATGGGGATAATGAGCATGGCGAACATGGCAAAGCCGTTTCGCCAGGAGCCGAGGACGCCTGCCATTTTCTGTTCGTGCGGAGTTTTGCCTGCGCCGGAAATATCATTCCCGATCCATGCGCCGCGGTTGATGATCGTGCTGACGAGAGAGACGATAACGGTGAAGAGGTTGAAGTCCCGCAGGTCGGAGATGTCGTAGGGGTTGAGAAAACTCTGCCCGGGGACACGGTCTTCAAGAACGGGAACGATATCGGTACTCCAGCCGAAATTGAGGATGATATATCCGACGATGATAACGAAAATCGGGTAGGTGAAAATGCCCTGGATGGAGTCGGTTATCAGCAGAGAAATGCGTCCGCCGGGGAGGATGATCAGAGTTGCAATGAGAATACACAGTCCGACGATCAGGGCATAGACGGGCAGGGCGACGCCCCCGATCATGATTTTGTGAGGCAGACCGAGATAGAAGATAAAGAAGTTTGCCGCGATAGCGGGCCCGATGGCATTGGTTATCATCTCTGAAACGGTGCTGATGAATGCGGTGAAGAAGCGGAAGAACTTGCTGCCGTAGCGGATTTCAATAAATTGTCCTTTGGAAAGACAGCGGGTCTGCCGCCAGCGGTAGGTGATAAATCCGGTCAGGGCAAGCACGATGCCGACAGGCGCAAGGATCGTACCCCAGAAACTGACCGCAAAGCCCCGGTTGTAACCGATTTCGGCGTTGGAAACAAGGGTGATGACCGAGAGTGCCGCCGCCATATCGCCGACGCTGATGAGGTATCTTCCGGCGACCCGTCCTGCAACGAGAAAATCCACTGCGTCACGGGCATATTTACGGGCGTAAAACGCCATGAACATTACAAATGAAAACGGGATGACAACAATACACCAATCGAGCCAATGCATTTGGGAACCTCTTTATTTGATACTCTTCCAAAAGAAATTTTCTTTTTCTTTCTCCAGTTCCGGCGGAATTTCATGACCGTTTTCCGGACGGATGATGAGTTTTTTTCCGGCGGAAGGAATTACATTGTACGCCGCACAGACACTGGATGGCAGCGATGTGGTATCTTTTGCCCCCGCCGAGATGAGAACTTTGGGGACTTTGATTTTCCGGGCGAAGTTTGCGCCGTCGATATAGGTCGTCGCAACTCTGCTTTTTACCGGATGATAGTTGCTTGCCGCAGGAAATCGCGGCCACGAGAGCAATCTTCCCGCAAGGTCGGCGTTAACGTCGCAGACTGCCGGAACAAGAGCGATCAGACAACTTGCCCCGGGTTCCAGCGCAGTTGCGGCAATCGCCTGAAACCCCCCCTGACTGCCGCCGGACACAATAAGATTGCGTTTGTCCCACTGGGGAATGGTTTTTATGAAGCGGAGACCTTGAACTGCCCGCAGGATCATATTTTTGAAATAGATGCTGTCACGGCTTTCGATGCCCCAATAGGAGTAATTTCTGAATTTTTTTCGCTGTGCGGCGTAATAGGCGTTGTCTTTGAGATTTTCGATGCCGTGAGCGTTGATGTCGAAGAGAATGCGCTGAAGCCGTTTGGCTTTCCAGAGCATCCGGGAAGAGCCGACTCCGGCGCCGTGAAAGGTGACTTCGATGGGCCATTTGCGGTTTCCTTCCGGAATGCCCAGCGTTGCTTTCACCGGGGCATTGCCGACACAGGGGATCGTTACATCGTAGACCGTCACGCCTTTGGGCTGATCTTTTGCCAGTTCCAGTTTGGCAACGGGTTTGACGGCATCCAGTTTCGTCAGTTCATCCTGCCAGAATTTGTCAAAATCGGCGGGGGCAGGGGATATTGCCGTGATTTTTTCCGGGGCGAAAACCGTTCCGGAGACGGCTTTTTTTGCCCCGTGAGTTTCGGCTTCACAAATCAGACTGCCGGGAACGTTCATGGTTCGTTTCAGCGTGAAAGAACCGTCAGGATCGCTGATCGGCTGAATGATTTTTTCCGGTGTGCCGTTGCCGGAAAATACGACAGTGATGCTTTTTCCCGATGCCTTGGAATAGTGAACCGTAAAAACGGACTCTTCCTGCAATTTGCACACGCCGGAAGCGGGGGTGCGGGTTATTTTCAATTCAGTTCCGGCAAGAGTTGCTCCTGCCAACAGTAAAAGGAGTGTTTTCTTGAACATATTTTCACCGTGTGATTTCGTAAACCATAATGGCTGTATTGTTGATTCCGGCGGTATCTGCGTGGAATGAAAGAGTTCCGTTTTTCCAGCTGCTCTTCATTTCTCCGACCCGCTTGCCGTACAGATCGACGGCGTAGACCGTCGGGGCGGAGCCTTTGGAAAGTTTCAGAGAAACGTCAGCTTTCGCCCGGAGAACCAGATGCGGCAGTTGTCCGTAGGATTTCAGAATGCCCCAGTCTTTGCCCACAAACTTCTGATTGTTCGCACCGGTATTGACCAGATGCATGAAGATGATACGTTTGGAGTCCGCAAGACTCTTATCATCAAGGGCAGAGGCAAAACAGGTCGTGTAGGGAGTATGATTTTTGACTGCAAGCAGATTGCCGGAAACGGAAGAGGCTTTCTGCATGACCAGTGCTTCGCTTTTTGGGGTCACGACTTTGAAGAGCCCCTCATTTGCGAGCAAGTCCAATTCGCCGGTGGTGCTTCTGAAACGGCGGTTTTTGCGGTCGAAGAGACCATGCTTGCCGACCGGTCCGGCCTCCAGTTTTTCTGCCAGAGCATCGGCGGATCTCTTTGAGGCGTAATCCCACACATAATCCGCATCGGCGGGTTTTTTGTAGTGGACACTGGTTTTCATGACCATGCCGACCGAGGGTGTCAGCGGACTGAGCATTTCCACCTTGGGGTCGATGTCGATCGGTTTGGCGGGCAGAAGCTGCGTTGCTTTGATTTCAGAGGCGGCAACATCTCCGCGGAGGAAAAGCAGATGCACCATGCGTTCCGACAGATAGCCGACCGGGTCGCCGTAGAGACAGAAGAAGCCGCCGGTTCCTTCGCCCATGAATTTCGTACCGCCCCATGCCCACTGGAAGGTGTAGATGCCGTTCCAATCCTGAAGTCCGGCAATCGCTCCGGTGAATGCGCCGCCTTCGCCGCGCTGACGGTGGGGGTCACACCATCTCAATTCGGTGAGCGTGTAGGGTTTGCCGTCGGTGCGTGAGCCGAAAAGTTTGGTCGGGCCGCGATGCGGAACCTCCTGCAGGGTGTTCAGCGAAACGCCTTTCTCTTCCTGCCGGGGCAGATCACGGGTGCCGAGGTCAAAGATTTCCATGAAACCTTTATGGGAAATTTTTACCGGCGGACGCCATCCTTTGATGATGACCGGGTGTCCGACGTAGAAGTGCTGATCGGTATAATCATAATCGAACCGCATATAACTCAAGACGGGCGAGAAACCGTTGTTCTGCATGGTGAGCGGAATTTTCCAGCCTTGTTTGCGCACATCTTTACTGACACGGTTCCAGAAATCGTGCTGAAATTCCACGAGGAACTTTTTCCGCATGGGGATATCCCCGGTATATTTTTCTTTGGGGACGCCGTTTTTCTTACACCAGTTGATGTAGTGTTCTTTCCACTTCCAGCCCAGTCCTCCGGCGTTTTTATCGTTCCAGACATCGACCCAGTTTTCATTGAGCAGACTGACGAAACAGAATGACGGATCATTTGCAATGGCAAGACCGGTATAAGGATTTTTGCGGGTGAAAAGCCGTATACAGTAAGCGATGAAGTTTTCATACGTTCCTTCATGTACATAAACGGCATTGCGGTAGTTCCAGGCGCGGCGGGGAGTATAGTTTTTGATTTCACCTTTTTTGACGTTGCGGGAACAATAAAGGTCGATGGTCATGTAGATACCGCGTTTTTTGAACTCATTGATAAGGAAGAAAAAGCGGTCGAGTTTCTCTTCATCGAATTCCAGAGAGGTCGGGGCGTTTTTATCGGCCAGATCATTTTCGTAATGGTGAAAACGGACGGAGTTGTAACCGGCGCGGGCGATCGCCTCTGCCAGACGCGGGGCTTCTTCTTTGGTCGGCACGTTGCAGTTTTCGCAGATATTCACGCCGAAGAACCGCTGACGGACACCGGGGAGTTTTTCAAATTCAAAATATCCGCCTTTGGATTTGAGAAAACCGTATTTCCCGGCGGGGCGGTGGTGGTTGAGTACAGATGCAAAGTCAAGAACAGAGTTTTTCCGGACCTGGTTCACATTGAAACGGATCGGACGCCACTCTTCACCCGGTTTCAAAACGGTTTCTGTCTCTGTTGCTGCTGCTGTAAATACAAATGCCGCAGCCGCGTATAACAGACGATGTAATTCTCTCATGGATCACTCCTGTTCTGACTTTGAATTGTTGATTTTTATCGTGTGATTTCGTAAACCATAATGGCTTTATTGTTGATTCCGGCGGTGTCAGCGTGGAATGACAGAACACCGTTTTTCCAGACGGATCTCATTTCCGCGACCCGTTTGCCGTAAAGGTTGACCGCGTAAACCTTGGGGGCGGAACCTTTGGCGAGTTTCAGGGAAATATCCGCTTTTGCCCGGAAGACCAGATGCGGCAGTTGACCGTAACTTTCCAGAATTTCAAGGTTTTTGCCGCTGTATTTCATCTTGTATGCCCCGGTATTGGTCAGGTGCATGAAAAGGATGCGTTTGGAGTCCGCAAGCGTTTTGCCGTCAAGAGCGGAGGCAAAACAGGTCGTGTAGGGAGTATGGTTTTTGACCGCAAGCAGATTGCCGGAAACGGAAGAGGCTTTCTGCATGACCAGAGCTTCACTTTTGGGGGTGACGACTTTGAAAATACCGTCATC
>JAFTUS010000210.1 GCA_017466125.1 Lentisphaeria bacterium
ATTACCGCAAAGGCAAAGGAGAAACGGACTTCGGTTTCTTTGACCGGAAAGGCAATCGCATTGAGGTAAAACACTTTGACCTCATCAAACAGAATCCGCCTTATGAAGTTGTAAAGATTTCCGCTCCGGGAGGCTGGCACGATGCGGCAGATTACGACCGCTGACCGTATCATTTGCGGATCGTCAGCGACTTGGCGGCAGTTTATCTGATGAAACCGGAAAATTTCATCGACGGGCAACTCAATATACCCGAAAGCGGCAATGGTATTCCGGATATTCTTGATGAAGCGGCGTGGGGGGTAAAACATCTGCTTGCTGTGCAACAGGAAAATGGCGGTGTGGGAACGTGGTTTGAAACCACCGGACACCCGGGGCAGGGGGAAGGTCTGCCCGATAAAGAAAAACGCTCCTATTATGTATCAGCACCTTCACGCAACAGTTCTTTGGAATATGCCGCTGCCGCTTCAACGCTTGCTCTCGCCTTGAAGAAAGCCAATCGTTCAGCCGAATCAGAAAAATATTGGAAATCAGCGCAAAAGGCGTGGCAGTTTGCCCTGAATGATAAAAACCGCCATGCAGCGGTATTCCAGTACAACGGAAAAGTTATTTACTACCGGGAAGAACCGTTCCTTTACGGCGAAAATCTGCTGAAAGCGGGGGTAAATCTTTATCTTCTTACCGGAGAAAGAAAGTATCTTGAATCGGTGCTTGAAGATCAAAAACGCATACAGGAAAGTTTCAGCAAAGATTTCTGGAAGTGGTCGCCTTTAACATGGATGATGCTTTTTGAAGCAGAAGAATTAAGCAGTCCTGTTGCAGATGAATACCGCAAAGTCATTCTGCGCGATGCTGATAAGATGCTTGAAAATCAGGGAAATGCTTATCCTTACCGAACACTCTGGCATGCACATAATGCGGGGTGGGTACATGCTATGGCATGGGGCAATTATCATCCATTGCGGCGGGCAATGATTCTGATCGCCGCACATAAACTTACCGGAGAAGAAAAGTATCTTGACGGAGCATATCTTGCCAATGATTACCATAATGGAACAAACCCGCTGGGCAGAACAATGACTTCCGGACTTGGCAAAATCTATCCGGCAGTATTTCTGGACTTGGTAAGTTATGCTGACGGTATCGGCGAATTTGTGCCGGGGATCACGCCTTACGGCAACACGTTCGGACTTGACAAAAATGCGGTTAAAATGGTATATGGTGAAAATGCAGAAAAACTCCCGATTTTCCGGAGATATGTGAATCTGGAATTTTTAAGCGTACCGTCAAGCGAGTATTCCGTCTGGGAAACGATTGCTCCTGCTGTTGTTACGACAGGCTATCTCATAGAAAAACCGGCTTTGCCGCCGGAAGAATTAAAAAACAGAAAACCGGCAGGAGATTTCCGAGAACTCCCCGGTTATCGGGCATTGCCATGAGGGGAATATGAAACACAAAAACATTGAAATATTTTTATTTATTGATGCATTGGGCTGGAAGATCGTCAATGATCATCATTTTATGGAAGAGTTGTTTCCTCATCGGAAACGGGTCTCAATGCAGTTCGGCTATTCAAGCAGTGCCATTCCGACCATCCTTTCGGGGAAAACTCCATCGGAACACGGGCATCTGGGATTATTCCGCTTTGCTCCGGAAACTTCACCCTTCAAACTGTTGTCCAGTTTTGCATGGCTGTTCAAGCCTGCGAGTTTCTGGAATCGCGGCAGGGTACGCCACCATCTATCCAAACTGCTGAAAAAAGTCTATGGATTTACCGGATATTTTCAGCTTTACCGGATGCCGATTTGGAAATTGCAATTTGTGGATTACTGCGAAAAACGGGATTTGTTTGTTGCCGGCGGTATGGAAAATATTGCCAATCTGCACGATACTTTGAGCGGAAAAGGTGTGGATTTCCATATTTCCGACTGGCATTTGAGCGATGATAAAAATTATATTGCCGCAGAAAAAGCCATTGAAGACGGCAAAAATTTCCTCTTTGTCTATACAGCTAATTTCGATGGCGTTCTCCACGATAAAATCAGTGATGTTCCGGCGATCACGGCAAAACTTGATGAAATCAGAAGGCAGATCGAACATCTTTACCGTAAAGCAGAGGAATACGCTGAAAATGTGCATTTTACCGTAATTTCCGATCACGGTATGACGCCGCTTGCCGGAACTGTAAATATTATGGATGCTGTGGAAAAAAGCGGTCTGGTATTCGGGAAAGATTACGGCGCTTGCTTTGATTCCACGATGGCAAGATTTTATTATTTGAATGAAAAAGCCGAACCGGTCATTTCCGGCTTGATGAAGAAATTTCCCGGACACTTTTTAAGCAAAGAAGAGGAAAGCAAATACGGCATTTACCGTACTGACCGTATTTTCGGCGATGCAATTTTCCTGCTGGATGCCGG
>JAFTUS010000211.1 GCA_017466125.1 Lentisphaeria bacterium
GATACAGTCTCCGAGGGTATAGACGGAGGAATTAGGGATCAGATCGAGACCTTTAGCGGCGTTGAGATCCATTTGAAGCGCAGCACTCCGGGCTCCGGCAACGGAGACCGCCGGAAACGGGCCGATACGGATATACTGCATCCTCCCGCCGACAGAGCGGATATAATAAAAAGATTTACCTCCGGCAGGAGTTACTTTTAAAGCCAGGTGAGAAATCTGGGAGTCGTAAATATATACATTTTTCGCCGCTGGAGCAACTTCCCGGCAGTAACTATCTGATAATTTCAAGCGGATCATGCTTTTCCTTTCTCCGCTCTTCCTGACTATGTTCTGACTATGCCATGAGGCAAAAACAAGCAAAACACAGCAAAAAAGAACGAGTTTTTTTAAAAGCCTCTTCGGCCTCCAAAAAAACTCGTTTACCTCAAAAAATGGTACACCCAAAGGGACTTGAACCCCTAACCTTCTGGTCCGTAGCCAGACGCTCTATCCAATTGAGCTATGGGTGCACTTGCATTGTTGAAGGTCAACTCCCGTTTCCCTTGCAACATTTCTTAATATATCACCGTTCTGACGTTTTGCAAGTTCAAAACTGAAGATTTTTTATTTTTTTTGCGATTTTGTTGAATATGAAAGTCCAATGCCGGATTTTAAAGGAATTGGTCGGCTGCCGCCTGCGGATAAAAAAAGTGCCGCTTGATCGCGGCACTCTTCGGAAAACTGATTTGCTTACAGTTCGTAATTGGCATCGACCAGGTCTCCGGCGGAAACTTCGATCCCCTCCACTGAACCTTTGAGCCATTCCACAAACTGCTCCTTGCGGGCAGCTTCATCGGTATTCACTTTGCCGGTGCAGACGAACAGATCCAGACCGTCGATGAAAAAACCACCGCCGCAGTACATATCAAATTCGCCGACCTTTGCCATAACTTTCGCCATGAAAGCATCAAGCTGCTCGTCACCCATTTCAGGATAGGTGGCTTTCAGTTCAAAACCCATTTCAGCAAATTCGCCGATGCATTTCTTTTTGCGCAATCTCTTTTTCATAAAAATACTCCTTTTTTATAACGCCCGGAGAAAATACCGCTTGAAAAAGCGTTCCGGATCAAGGGAACGTTTTGCATGACGCAGATTTTCTTCGTTCATATCCTGTTCTCTGTTCATAAAACGCGCCTTGCCGCGCAGAGCAATAGCCAACTGCCAGGTCAATGCCTGCGGCACGCCCTTCACCGTATGATCCGCCTTTTCAAAGTGAACGTCGATCGTGTCGGAGGGCATCATGCTGTATACGGAAAATCCGGCAGGATAACCGGGTTCGGCATAGAGAATGATCCCGGAAAGCCCCAACTCTTCAAAGTTTTCCCATGCCAGCGTCATCGCCAACTCCTCTTCATCAAGAAATTCGCACGGCTCCAAACGGGAGTTGAGGTCATGCGCCAACTTTGCCACGACCGGAAGTTCTTCTTTGGTGATCTTGCGGACTTCCGCATAGGGGCAAGTCGTCTGGAACTGCTTGACCAGATTGTGTTTCTTGCGGAGTTTCGGGCCGGAAAACGTAGCGATCTTCTCGATGGAATAAAGATAGTCGATCGCACCTTCGTCATATTCAAACTCAAAGAAACGGTCGCTGTCTTCGTGTTTATCGAGAAACTCTTCTGGGACATCGTAAATGCCGCCGTCCGTAAGTCCCGCTTCGCGGAAAGCCACACTGATCTCATGGAGCAGTTCCGGACCGGTCCATTCGCCGATGGGGTAGTGCATTGCACGGGCGACCCGTTCGTAGACGACCAGACGGCCTTCGACCTCGATGAACTCGATCCCGTAAGGTTTGCTGTACATGAAAATATTGGCAAATGTACACTCACAACTCTGACTGGACATGAGTGCCAATTTTTCTTCAAACAATTTCCGGTCGGCAATCGTTACCGGCCGCATTTTCTTAAAATTTATTTTCATTATCAATTAGACCAAATGTTATCTTCCTGAAGCATCACCCCGGTACCTTTGACAACTGCGTTGAGGGGGTCTTCAGAGACAAAGACCGGCATACCGATCTCTTCTGTTAAAAGTTTGTCCAAGCCGCAAAGCAGCGCACCGCCGCCGGCCAGCATGATGCCGCGGGTCAGCAGATCCGCCGCCACGTCCGGCGGACAGAGATCCAGCGTGCCGCGCACAGCCTCAATGATGGAGGTCACAGGTTCCTGAAGAGCCTGACGGATCTCCGCAGCAGAGATGTTCACATATTTCGGCATACGGCAGGCAAGGTCGAGTCCGCGGACATCCATGCGTTCTTCATCCTTCACCGGATAAACGCTGCCCAGTTTGATCTTGATCTCTTCAGCCATCTGCGGACCGATGTTGAGATTGTAGACCTTTTTCATGTACTGGGTGATCGCTTTTTCCAGTTCATCACCGCCGACATTGACGCTCTTTGAACTGACGATACCCGACAGGGAGATCACGGCGACTTCAGTCGTACCTCCGCCGATATCGACGATCATGCTGCCGGTAGGATCAGCAACGGGCAAACCGACACCGACGGCGGCTGCCATCGGTTCTTCCACCAGAATAACCTCCCCTGCCCCCGCACGTTTGGCACTGTCTTTGACGGCACGGTTGCCGACTTCGGTAATGCCGGAAGGCACTGCCACCAGAACACGCGGATGCAGAATACGCTTGTTCCACGGCACCGAACGGAGTGCTTTCTGAATGAAGATGCGCAACATGTCTTCCGTAACCTCAAAATCCGCAATAACACCATCCTGAAGCGGACGTTTGCCTTCGAGACCGGCGGGGAATTTACCCCACATTCTCTTGGCATCATTACCGACTGCGATTACTTCGTGCGTTGCTTTTTTGATTGCAACAAACGACGGCTCATTGAGCACGATCCCATGATCACGGACATAGACCAGACAGTTTGCTGTCCCCAGGTCGATGCCAATGTGCGTGGAAAACAATTTTGCTAAGCATTGGTTGCCCATTAGAATCCTGCCATTTTCTTAATATATGTTTTACTTTCCTTTTTGGATCACGACACAAAACATCCAAAGTACCAATTACATAATAAACCTTTCTTTTGGAAAAAATCAAGTCAACTACCCGCTAATTCGCAAACAAATGCAAAAAAAAGCCATATTTTCTCACTTTTTATTGAAAAATCCGGAATTGATGTTACTTTATGTCATGATAATAACACAAAGAGAAAATTGAAAATGAATTCTGAAAAAGTCCATACTCTGAACATCGAAACGGATTTCCCCTCCCCGCAGTTTGAAATCCGCCCGGTAGACGCCACGGTCTGGCGCAACGGAATGCTGGTGCGTATGCCTAATCATCTGGGGGATGCCGTCATGGCATTGCCCGCATTGAAACAACTGCGCACGATCGTCCCGGAGGGGTGCGGTCTTTACGTTCTCGCCCCCAAAAACCAGAATTATCTCTACCGCAACCTTTCCATTATCGACGGGATGATCCTGTTGGAAAAATGTCACACTCTCTGGGATAAGGAAAGTTTCAGCAAAGTGCGGAAAATGCGGTTCGGGGCGGGGGTGCTTTTCAACAACTCTCTGCGCGATACCATTCTTATGCGGCTTGCGGGGGTACGTCACCTTTACGGAGCCGCCAGACGCGGGCGTTCAATTCTGCTGACCCGGTCTTTCAAATTCCCGCCCCGTCCGACGGGCAGAGCTGAAGAGATCCACCAGAGCAACAAACTCCTTGCCATGGTAACGGCAATGGGGGCGGCTCCGTGGGACGGCAAAATGCCGGAATTTTCCAATGAACCGCCTTTCGATGAACTGGCAACGCCGATCGCAGTGCTGTGTTCTCACCCCAAACTGCTTACGCTCGCCTCGGGAGCGGCTTACGGAGCCGCCAAACGCTGGCCCGCGGAAAACTTCCGCAAAGTGGCGGAATACTGGATTGCTCAAGGCGGCGTGGCTGCCGTTCTCGGTTCTCCCTCCGAAGCGGGCATCGGCGATGAGGTGCTCGCCGGCTTGAATCCGGATAAGGCGTTCAACCTTTCCGGCAAAACCAATCTCGGCGATGTGATGCAGCTGCTCCGCGCCTCCCGCCTGACGGTTGCCAACGATTCGGGAATCATGCACCTTGCCGCCGGAATGGGGACTCCCGGCATTGCGGTATTCGGTCCGACGGATTACACCGCCACCGGCCCGGTGTCAACGAAGTGGCGTCTGATGTACGATAAAGTTCCCTGTTCGCCCTGTTTTGCCAGAAGCTGCCCCAAACAGCCATTGTGCGAAGGGATTTGTGCAATCACGCCCGAAATGGTGATTGCTGAAATAGAGAAAATGCAGCAGTAAACCATAACCTGGAGAAAATATTATGAATTTCAGACAAGTCCATCTGGACTTTCACACCTCCCCTTTTATACCGGAAATCGGTAAAAAATTCGATAAAAAAAAGTGGCAGAAGACGTTGACCGAAGCCGCCGTGAACTCCATTACGCTCTTTGCAACCTGCCATCACGGTTACGCCTACTACAATACCCGCGTCGGGGAACGGCACCCCCATCTGGATTTTGACCTGCTCAGGGCTCAAATCGATGCCTGCCGGGAAATCGGCGTGGCAACTCCCGTCTATCTGACAGCAGGGCTGAATGATTATGCCTTTGAAAAGCATCCCGAATGGCTGGAAATTTCACCTGAACTGCAACAGTATCCCACCCTGCGGCCGGGCTTCCGCAAAATCTGTTTCAACACCCCCTATCTGGATTTCCTCTGCGAAGAAATCCAGGAGGTCGTCACCCTCTTCCCCGAAGCGAACGGGATCTTTCTGGACATCATTTCTCAAGGCGAATGCTGCTGTCCCAGCTGCGTTGCCGGAATGCAGAAAGCCGGACTGGATCCGCTGAATGCCGCCGACCGGAAAAGATTTTCCAGGCAAGTTCTGCTCAATTACTACCAAAAAACCACTGAAGCAGTAAAAAGCCGCGATCCGCAAATGCCGGTTTTCCACAACTCCGGACACATCACGATCAACGATTATGAGGCGTTCCCTTATTTCAGCCACTTTGAACTGGAGTCCCTCCCGACCGGCGGCTGGGGCTATGATCACTACCCGATGTCCGCCGCCTACTGTCGGAATTTGGGTAAAGAGTTTCTGGGCATGACCGGAAAATTCCATACCACCTGGGGCGAATTCGGCGGACTGAAAACCCCGGAGGCTCTCCGTTATGAGTGCGCTGCCATGATCGCCAACGGCTCAAAATGCAGCATCGGCGACCAACTCCACCCCGGCGGCGAACTGGATGACTCCACCTACGCCATCATCGGCGAAGCATACCGGGAAGTCGCCCCCAAAGAACCCTGGTGCGAAAATGCCGTTTCCGCAGCGGAAACAGCAATTTTAAGCGGGATCCTTCCGGAAAGGCCCGCCGCAGGCAGAGAGTTGCCCGGAGATACCGGAGCCGCGCGCATCCTGCTGGAAAATCATATTCCGTTTGACATCGTTGACAGCCGTATGGAGTGGAGCCAATACCGTTTTCTCGTTCTTCCTGACGATGTCCGTCTGACTGCCCAACTGGCAGAAAAACTGGAGTCATTCCGCAAACGGGGAGGCAAACTGATCCTCTCTGCCAAAAGCGGAATGGATTTCAACGGCAAAAACTTTCTCCTGAAAAATCTTCCCTTTACCCACAGCGGTATCTCCAGTTACAGCCCGGACTACATCAAACCCGATGCTTCCGTAGTGCCCCCTTATGTCAAATCCCCCTTTGTCATGTATCTCAAAGGCGAACGCATCCAAAAAGAGACCGGCATCTCTCTCGGGAAAGTGTATGACCCCTATTTCAACCGCACCTTTGAACACTATTCCAGCCACCAGCATACCCCCTATGTGGATGAACCGACCGCCTTTGACTGCGGAGTTCTGGGAGATGATATTCTCTACTTTGCTCATCCGGTTTTTGCGATCTACCGGGCTTTCGGGCAGGTTGTTTTAAAAGAGTTTGTCGGGCGCACTATAAAAAAATTCATGGGGGACGCGCTGCAAATTTCCTGCACAATGCCTTCACAGGGACGCATTACGCTGATGAAACAGCCGGATCGCACCATTCTGCACTGTCTCTATGCCAACAAGATCCTGCGGGGCGGCGAAGTAACTCTCTCCGGAGGAACCACTGCCGGACGGCAGGCGATCGAAGTCATCGATGAACTCACCCCCTGCCCCCCCTTCACCGTTTCACTGAAAACGGAAACTCCCGTAAAAAGCGTCCGTCTGGTTCCCGGCGGAGAAGTTTTGAATTTTGAAGTCAAAGGCGAACGGATCGAATTTCAAGTTCCATCCTTTATCTGTCACCAAATGATTGAATTGAGGTAATTATATGAAGTATCGGGCCATTCCGCGGACGTGCTACCCCCACTCAAAACTCGAAGAAGACTGCTATGACTGGTGGGAACGTCACGCTCAAAAAGTGCGTCAGGCACAGGAAAAAGAGTACGATATCATCTTTGTCGGAGACTCCATTACCCACTTCTGGCACTCTGCCGAAGAACAGCAGCGCGATCAGGCGCACGAAGTGGTATGGCAGGAGTTTTACGGCAAACGCAATGTCCTCAATCTGGGATACGGTTTCGACCGCCCGCAGAATGTTTTGTGGCGGCTGGAAAACGGCGAATTCGGCACGCAGAAACCGAAACTGGTCGTACTGAATATCGGCACAAACTGCTTTTCCATAACGCCCCGCTACGACGGCGACACGCCGGAAATTGCCTTTGAAGGTGTAAAAACAGTCGTGGAAAAAATTTTTGAACTTGCTCCGGAAACGCACTTACTGCTTATGGAGATCTTTCCCCGTCTGCCGTTGGAGATCCAGAAAAAAATCGACCAGCTGAACGCCCTGCTCCGGGAATTTTCCGCCGGGGATGAACGCATCACGCTGGTTTCAATAAATGATAAACTTGCCGACAACGGCATACTGCGTCCGGAACTTTACGGCGACAAGTGCTGTCACCCCAACGCCGACGGCTACCGCATCTGGGGAGAGGCAATAGAACCCTGCATAAAAGAAATTCTTGCACCCCGTAATTGATAAAACGGATCTCTTCAAAACAGTTGCAGACGGCTGCGCTGCCGGGAATTTCCCTCCGGCACAGCGGTCTGCAAATGCAAGGGGAGCGCAGAAATGCTCTCTTGAGTTGTTTTCTGCGGCTCCCCTTAATGCGGCTTGATGATCCGGTTATAAAGCAGGAATATTTTTTGCTGTTATTTTTATTGTATAAACTTTTCCACCTTGTACCGGCAAGTTAAATTCTGCCGTATTATCATGGTTGACACAAATGGTACCATCTTTGGAGAATTTTGCTTTCCCTTTCCGGATTATTTGCGAATGAAATTCCGGCGACAGAATATTTTTCCCTTTTATTTCTACGGCGGAATATTGTACCCAGGTACGATTTTCCGGGGCGTTGTTCCAATGTCCCAGTAATTTAACAGTAACATTACCTGTTCTTTCGGGTTTGAAAGCCAATTTGTAAGTTTTGAAACTGGTGTCACAGGAAACATTAGCAGTTGTCAGAACAGGAGCCATCCCAGCCCAGCCCGGAGCAATCATCGGATAAACATTTTCAGATTTTACAGGGAGTAATCGTCCGACATTATTTCCGATAAAATCGATCCGGAAAGGAGTACTGATCGGTTTTTCTGAAATTTTTGCGGCTGAAATTTTCTTTCCGTCAACCAAAACGTTTTCTACCGATAAGTTCTGCACATTTTCAGCCAACATTCCACGTCTGAAATCTTTTCCTTTTCGGCTGAAGGAGCAGTTCTTCAATGTCATGCCGTTGAGATTGGAGGCATAAAATCCCCAAACAGGCAGATTGGCAGATTCGATCCAGGGACGTTCCACCGTCTCCTGCATCAGATCTTTTTCCGGGACATTGCTGCGATATTCCACATGAATGTTTTCCATGTGTATATTTTTCATGGATGATGTTGGTTCCCAGTTGATCAACTGGACGGCATGAGAACCGACTTCTGTTGCTTTGATGTTTCTCAAGGTAATATTTTCGACCTGATTTTGTTTGTTGGGATACAAGACAAACATATTCCGTACATGATGGATTTTCAAATCCTGCAATTGGATATTTTTCAATTTTCCCGGCATAGCCCCCCAGGCTCCCGGTTGAAAATTCAATGCAGAATAGGTGTCATATTTCCTGCCGTTTGAACGATGCGAATAGACACTGTCACCATAGAGATAGCAATTTTTCATAATGAAATCTTCTGCAGGTCCAATAATCCGGACAGCATTGCATGAGGTATTCAGGGTGCAGTTTGAAATCAGGACGTTTTGCAGGTAACAGCCCGCAATGGAGTCGTCTCCGGTGAAAATCCTGCAACGGTCGATCAGAACGTTTTTGCAATATTTGAGGTGAATACCGTCCCAGCCTTCGGTAATGGTCAAGGATTCAAATTTTGCATTTTCGAGTTCCATCATCAGCAATGTATAGTTGCCGGATCTGCGAACTTCAACGTTGTCGATACTGACATTTTTACATTTGCTGAAAATAATTGTGTGCGGTCCTCTGATACCATCTTCGCCTTTTTTATCTTCCACATGACAGCCGTCAATGATACCGCCGCCGGTGATACGGATATTTTCAGCATTTTCTGCGAAAATAAGACAACGGGCCCAACGGCCGGAGAAAAGAGCCTCTTTCGGTTCAATATGGTCTTCAAGAACTTGAGTCGCACGCAAAATGGTTCCTTTCGGAAGATTTAACGTTACATTACTTTTCAAGTAAATTCCTTTAACGAAATATTCTCCGGGAGGAATTGTCACAACTCCGCCGCCAGCTTGAGAACACTGAGTGATCGCCTGATTGATGATATCAGTATTCCGCTGCACCATGTCGGGAATTGCGCCAAGTTTGGCTGTATTCCACTCCCGAGCGGGCTTGAGCCCTGCAAATAAAGGCAGAGATACCAGCCCCAATGCCAAAACGATAAACTTTGTCATATCCTGAATATTCATTTTTCCTGACAACTGAAATAAAAACTTACGATATTACAATTACTGTATCAGACAGATTTTTTATTGAGCCTTGACACCGTCAGACTTGTAGGCACATGAAACAGAATTTTTCAAATTCTGCAGTTCGCCGTAAGACAAAGCACTGACGTGCATATCAAAAAATCCGCCGACAACGGTGTCGCTGTGGGGCAACCCTACTGCAAAACCATCCCAAGTTGCTTCATCGGGATCAAACTGATAGTGGCTGCTGGTTGAAGTTGCATCTGTTGTTCCGCGTGTTTCCAGGAACAATACAGAATTGCCGGGTTCACGGATTGAAGAGATGACATAAGCAGGACGGGTAGAATCTCCGTCAAAGAAAGTTACTTTGCCAAACCAGTTGTAACCTTGAGAAGTGATCCGGGCGTCTGCGCCAATGTTGTAAAAGGCATAAGTTCCGGTATACTCCTGTTTTTCTGCATCAATAGTAACGTCAGTCGGGCAAACGGATATTTTACGGTCAAGATAATTGCCGAAAAATACGCCGAGCGGTTTTGCCCAGGAGCCTTCATAAGCACCATTCTTTCCAGGACCGAATTTACCATATTGTGAAAAAGTTATATTTCTGTGATCATCAGCATAAAGCGCAACGCTCAACAAAACTTGTTTCTGGTTATTGACACAGGCTGATTTGTTGGCTGCTGCCCGGGCCTTATTCAACGCGGGAAGAAGCATGGCGGCAAGGATGGCAATTATTGCGATGACGACCAACAGTTCGATAAGGGTAAAGTTTTGTTTTTTCATTTTCTTCTCCTGTAATTTTGTTTTGTTTTTGTGTAGTTGTATAAACACCTGTGATTTTCAATGTTGGATAACATTGACGATGCAAATTATTCTGTCAAATAACCCTCCTTTCTCTTGTATAGACTTCAGCGGCACGCATTTTATCTGCCTTATTATTTCAAATCTTATAGACTGTCACCGTTTTTATGCTGAAATAATATACCTCTTAAAAAACAAAATACTTGTAAAATACTCGCATGTTTTTTTGTTTTACTTGCTTTTTTTAATAATTGTGCTACTTTTATCATATTGCAGAAAAAATAAAAAATGAAAGAAAAAAATGTTACAAAAATCATTTCAATGCTTTGAGCCATGGATCAGACTGGACAGCGATTTGTATGATATCACCCATCATACGCTTTCTTCGGGAAGTTTCCCGATGCACAGTCATGATAACTGTGTTGAAATAATTTTCATTATTCAGGGCAAAGCCATACATATTATAAATAATAATCATAATCCAATTTCCCGGGGCGATGTTTTTTTTATTTCTCCCGGTGAACTGCACGGTTTTTCTGAATGCAGTGATCTGGAACTTTATAATATATCATGCTCCATAGAAATTTTGCGTATTTTTGAAATTGATGTAACTTTCTGGTATAACCTGAAGCAGCATTTAACTCATGAATGCACCAGACACAGTTGGCAACTTAATGCCATGGAACAATATAATGCACGGAAACTTCTGGAAAATATCTATGATGAATACCAGAAAAAAGATGTATTATCACGAAAGTTGAAAATTCACAGTTTTTTTATTCTGCTGTTGGCGATCATCGCGCAGGCGGGGGAACATCAGGAACATTTCGCCATTGACACTTCCCATTGGGAACAGCATGTAGAAATTTTTCTGCGTAAACATTTTCAGGAAAAAATCAGTGTAAAAAAACTGGCGAAGATGTTTCATCATTCAGAGAGTCAACTCTTCCGTAAGTTCCGTAATCATTATGGCTTCAGCCCGATGGAGTATTTGCAGAATATCCGCTTGGAACACGCCAGTTATTTACTCAATGAAACGTCCTTATCTATCAGCGAAATCGCGTATCAAAGCGGTTTTTCGGACTGTTGCTATTTCAGTAACTGTTTCCGCAAGAAATATGGCGTTTCGCCCAAAAAATACAAAGCGAAAATTTATTGAAGCAGCTACGTTTCAGACACCACCACCGAACACCCTTTGTGCCAAAATGCAGTCCGGACTTTCGGCAGTGGCATCCTGCTGCAGAACGGGGAAAAATTTCCCGGAAATATCAAGCATTTTCCAGATAAACAAACGTATTAGGCTCCATTTCAAACGAAATACCTCCGTCACTGTTTTTCCTGAAAGCGGTCTCTTCAAAGCTCCGTTCTCTGTCCACGATGTACAGTTTGGCATCCGTCAGGTCTGTCCCTTTTACCTTGACCGTCAGAGAAATCGCTTCCGGAAGCTCATCGCACTCAACGTAATTGGAGAGCAACATCCCGATTTTTCCATCCCCATCGGCTGCCGCCGTTGCGTAAATACTGTTTCTGCCGCCGTTATCCACCTTTATTTGTGTGCCAAGCTCCAAGAGTTTACTCCATGCGATAAAGGGATAATAACCTTTCAGCGGCCGGAAGGTGTAAAAATCAAACATCCCGTTGAAAGCACAGGGGCGGGCATCATAGTACATCAGCATATCCACCGGAGCATCCTGCCCGCTGCTCATGCCCGCCGCTGTGAATACGGCTCCTTTTATGCTGATGATCGTTTCGATGGAATAAATAAATTCTGCACTCCAACTGCGGACATAGTTCCATTCATTCAAGATACTTTCAATTTTGTCATATCCGTGTTCGTCAAGCATTTTCCGGATCATTCCGGCAGCCGCGCTGATCATTGCGGGTTCCGTACAGTAAATATGCCAGGAGAAAAAGTCCATCGGTACGCGTTCTCCTGTAACCATTGCCGCAAGGAAACGTTTCAGCCAACGCTGATTTCCGGCGAGAGCCGGGCCGCCGATCTTCAAATGCGGGAAACATTTTTTCAAGTGTGTTGCGGCAATGCGGAACAATTCAAAGAACTCCTCATCGGTTCCCTGCCAGGTCTTTTTGTCCTCTTGACCACTGCTGAGATCCGGTTCGTTCCAAATCTCCCAGTATTCGATATTCATGTGGTGCCCCTCTGCCCAGCCTTCGTTGCAGTGGCGGATAATATGCTCACAGATCACAGCCCACTTTTTGAAATCCGGCGGAACCTGAGTGCCGTATTTTTTTGGGTTGTGTTCGATTTTACTGCCCAGACGGAAAAATACTTTAGTGCCGCCTTCCATGATTTGAAAGTGAAAACGATCCGTCAATGTGAAGTCATACGACGCCGGATCGTACGGCTCTTTGCTGAAATCCGGAAAAATCGCGTGTATATCCACTGAATGTTCACCACCGTAACCACTCCAGAAAGCGGCATCGTGATTGCGGGCATAAGGGATTTTTGCCGCCTTCCACAAGGGCAGATTTCCCCGGGTCTGATCGCCGCGTGCAATGCAGGGACCGTTGTTGACCGCATTCATATATTTTATTTTTCCGAGCGTTTCATCCGGGTCAACGGTAACGGTCAACTCCTTCGGGGGAGGTAACGGGCGCATTTCAGCAAATCCGAAAGAACCGCTGTTCGCGCCCCGCCGGATATGGACCGTCAGCAGATTTTTCCCTTTCCGTCCCAACCCGGTAAAAAAATGGTATCCCGGCTGAAAAAAACAGGTTTTATTCCCCGTTTCCATAACAGAAAAGATTTTTTCGCCATTCAAATACACCTCCCAGAACCAATCAGCAGAACCACTCAATGAAAGTTCCATGTCACTGTCAAGTTCAAAGGAGTTGTAAACAAAACTCTCCTCAAATTCGGGATGTTCCTCCGGGTTCAGAGTATCAAGGTCGATCACGCCGTCAGACTCCAGTTGAAACGGGATCGCCCCGGCGGGGATCGCCATAATTTCCACCCCTTCCTTTTTGAGGGCGTAAAACCAATTTTCTGAAATATTCATAGTGTTTTTCTCCTTTTGATTTGATATTTTGTATCACATGAAGTATAATATAGCATCATAATCCAATACAGCAATGCTGTTTTTTGCAAAATAAATTGAGGTTTTGTGCAAAATTTACTATGAAATCTGAAGTCTGCAACCTTACCAATCTGAAACGCCTGACCGCTTACCCCTACCCCCTCTGCGAAGTCGGTATCATGATCAACCATGCCGCCCCCGAAAAAGAGGTTCTGCTGGATCGCTTGTTTGTCTGTTTCAGTTTCAACAAAGAGGCGTATGAAAATCCGTCGGGAAGTGATTTATACCCTACCTTCAGTATTCTGCCCCCCGGAACGCTTTTACGCCGTACCCAAAGACTCCTTCACGACGAACTCTTTTTCTCCTATACCCCCGAAGTGTCGGAAAAATTGACTCCCATACTGTGCAAAGACGGAAAAAACTACCAGCATTTATTCTACCTGCCGGATGCGGCGTTCCGGGAGGATTTGCAGCGGTTGCGCAATCTGCTGCAGGACAAAGTGACCCTCGGTAACGCTGACCGTATCGACGTCCTTGCCATGCAGATGATTTTCAATGGCATATCCACGGCGTTACCCTTTTCCCCCGCCGCCCCGAAACAGCCCGATACAGGCATGAAAATCCAGGAGATCGCCCTGCAGTTGAAAAGAGGCAAGCCGCTTGCTTCTCTGCTCAAGCAGTACGGTTACAGCCGCCGCAGTTTTTATTATGAGTGGAACAGTACATTTTCCGTCACGCCCAAACAATTTTTGATCACCGCCCGTCTGGAACGTTCTCAAAAACTTTTGATCAGCGGAAAACTCCCTGCCGCAGAAATCGCCGCAAAGTGCGGTTTTTCCAGTTTGCGTTATTTTTACGAGTGTTTTCAGAAACACTGCAACTGCACACCGGGCGAATACCGGAAACGTTTTCAAGGGGAGAAATGCCGCCAGAGGCGTTGAAAGAACAGTATATACCGGTTTCCCCGATAAAAAATCAATTTGCGTTCCGCTGTCCGAATTTTTTTTTAATTTTTTCGGAAAAACGCTTGAAAAATAAAAAAGATGATGTAATTTTTGGTATGGAACAATCCATAACCACAATCAAGGAGAAATAAAATGGAACTCAAAGGAAGTAAAACCGAAGCCAATCTGGCTTACGCCTTCGCCGGTGAATCTCAGGCCCGCAACAAATACACCTACTTTGCCAGCGTTGCACGCAAAGAAGGGTATGAACAGATCGCTGCCATCTTTGAAGAAACTGCCAATAACGAAAAAGAACATGCAAAACTCTGGTTCAAGGCTCTGGGATGGCTGAGCGATACCCCCGCCAATCTGGTCTCCGCCGCTGCCGGTGAACACGAAGAATGGACCGATATGTACAAACGCTTCTCCGAAGAAGCCAAAGCAGAAGGTTTCGACGCCCTCGCCGTCCAGTTCGCACAGGTCGCCCAGATCGAAAAACGTCATGAAGAACGTTATCTGAAACTCGCCGCCAATGTGGAAAAAGGCGAAGTCTGGGTCAGAACCGCCCCCAACCGCTGGGAATGCCGCAACTGCGGTCACGTCTACATCGGCGAAAAGGCTCCCACCGTCTGCCCCGTCTGCAAACATCCGCAGGCATATTTCCAGATCGAACCTGAAAATTACTGATCTCTGTATCAGAAAAAACGCCGGACTCCCGGCGTTTTTTTTATGTGGAAAGGTTATAAAATGAAGAGATACGGCAAGGTGTTGGAAATACTCAATGAATTTGAAAAAATGGGTATTCCATCTGTTGATTGTGTGATTTACCATAAAGGGGAATGTGTATTCCGTCATCAGGCGGGATTTTCCGATGAAGAGCGCACAAAACCCATAGACGGCAGCGAAAGATACAACATCTATTCCTGTTCCAAACCCATTACATGCACAGCGGCACTTCAACTGGTCGAAAAAGGGCTGATCGGTCTGGATACTCCCGTCAGTGAATATCTGCCGGAATTCAGACAACTGAAAAAAACAATTGACGGAAAAACCGGAGATGTGAAAAACATCATGACAGTCCGTCATCTTTTCACCATGTCCGGCGGTCTGACCTACAATGTCACCAGTAAAAATATCCGTCTGGGACAAAAAGAGACCAACGGCGTCATGCAAACCCGCGCGGCAATGAAGTATCTGGCAAAAGACCCGCTCATCTTTGAACCGGGCGAACGCTTTGAATACAGTCTCTGTCACGACGTTCTCGCCGCAGTTGCAGAGACTGTTTCCGGCATGACCTTTGGAGAATATGTAAAGCGGAACATCTTTGACCCCTGCGGAATGAAACATACCACGTTTCTGCTGCCGGAAGAGGAGTTGAAAGAGATCGCCGCTCAATACCGTTACGATGAAGCCGCAAAGAAATTCGATCCGGTCGGCCCGCAGATCCAGCACTACAAACTGGGTTCGGCGTATGAGAGCGGCGGGGCGGGATGTGTTTCATCTGTGGATGATTACATCCGCTTTCTGGAATGTTTACGCACCGGGAAACTGCTCCGGCAGGAAACACTTGAGTTGATGCAGACGCCGCAAATCAATGACACCAACCCCGCCGACTACGCCTACGGTCTCGGCGTACGCTGTCCCTCCACGGGCAGCAGTTTGCAGGACTTCGGCTGGGGCGGAGCGGCAGGAGCATTTCTGGCTGTACTGCCGCAGGCGGAAGCGACCATCTTCCATGCCCAGCACGTTTTATGCTCCCCCAATCAGCCCATGCGCATCAATCTGGTCAACGCCTTTCTGAAAGATCTGTGATTTGAAATAAAAAACGGGGCTGCCGCTGCTCTTCTGAGTTTTGCGACAGCCCCGTTTACTGTATTTTTATTAACGGAACTTGGGCAGCATGTTTCCGTGTGCCTTGATAAGATCGTTGCACATGGCAATGATATCATCAATGGAAAGTTCTGCGGCGGTGTGGGGATCCAGCATTGCCGCCTGATAGATTTTCTCTTTTTTACGGGTCAGAGCCGCTTCGATGGTGAGCAGCTGAACGTTGATGTTGCTCCGGTTCAGAGCGGCGCACTGCTCGGGCAGATTGCCGACGTAAGTACCCTGCACACCGGCACGATCCACCAGACAGGGAACTTCCACCACCGCATTGGAGGGCAGATTGGGAATGAAACCGTTATTCATCACGTTGCCGCCGATCTGATAAGGCGTATTGGTGGTGATGGCATTGATGATGCCGGAGCCGTATTCGGTAGAAAGTTCGTGACCGAGGTTGGGGTCGTTTTTCAGTTCGGCATACTGTTTTTTCCAATCTGCGATCTGATTGATACATCTGCGGGGATATTCGTCCAGCGGAATGTTGTATTCGTCGATCAGTTCCGGATAACGGCTCTTGATCCAGTAGGGATGATATTCGGCGTTGTGTTCGCTGGATTCGGTGATGTAGTAACCGAAGTTGAGCATCATCTGCAAACGGATCATATCGCCGGATTTATCTTCTTTTTTCTTTGCCTTGCGCCACTGTTTGAGTTTTTCGGCGGCGCGTTTTTTGATTTCCGGATAAAGGTCTTTGCCGTCCTCTTCAATGTAGAGTACCCACGCCATGTGGTTGATACCGGCGATTTTGGAACGGATGCGGGCAAGGCGTTCGGGAGAAGCATCCATATCCAGATGTTCCAGCAGGTCGATCACGCCGCGCTGGACAGAGTGGCAGAGACCGACCGTCTTGATGGAACTGCCCTGAAGCATGGCTCCGGTAAGCATCGCCATCGGGTTGGTGTAGTTGAGGAACCACGCATCAGGTGCGACTTTTTCCATATCGTGGGCAAAATCCAGCATGACGGGAATGGTACGCAATGCACGGAAAATCCCGCCAATGCCGAGGGTGTCGGCGATCGTCTGGCGCAAGCCGTATTTTTTGGGGATCTCAAAGTCGATAACGGTGGAGGGTTCATAGCCGCCGACCTGAATGGCATTGATCACAAAATCAGTTCCGTCCAATGCTTTCCGGCGGTTTTCCACGCCGAGCGCAGTTTTGATTTTGGCACGGCCGTTGTTGATGTTTTTGTTCATGACATTGAGGATATATTCAGATTCGGCAAGCCGGTCTTTGTCGATGTCATAAAGCATGAATTCTGAATCACGGAGAGCATCTCTCAACATGCAGTCTCCGATAACGTTCCGGGCAAACACGGTGCTGCCCGCACCCATAAATGTAATTTTCGGCATAACGCCCTCCTTTTTTAGGTTGTTGATATACTATAAATCCTCAAACCGGATATGACAATAGTATTTTTATGCTTTTTATGGTAAATCCTTGCTTTTTTAAGAAAAAAAACACTATTTTTTGTAATCTCAATGGTATTTTAGTGTGAAAACAGTATATTAAAGAGAAAATAATACAGGAAGAGAATTTTATGGATATACCGTTATTGAGCCTCCCGGTCTACATGGTCAATCCGAACGGACCTGAATTGTCATTGCACCTTATCAACTGCGGACATGAACTGCGCCGCAGTTGCGATTATTTTCAGGACGGCAGAAAACGTCTTGAGGACGCTCTGATCTGGCAATACACCCTCAAAGGGCGCGGAGAACTGCGTATCGGCGGCAAAGTCCATCCGCTGCTGCCGGGCAATGCCATGATCATAAAAGTTCCCTCGGACTCCTGCTATTATCTTCCCCCGGGGAGCGGGTCGTGGGAGTTTGTCTATCTGACACTTCAAGGGCAGGAGGCGATGCGTATGACTGACGTATTTCATCAATCCTTCGGACCGGTCTGTGCGTTCCCTCCGGAGGGGAAACTGCTTCAGATGACCCGGGAACTGCTCCTGAACACCCGCAATCACCTGCTCGACCCTTTCCACAACAGCACGCTGGCCTATCAGCTTTTAATGGAAATGTTTGCAGAAGCCACACACGGCGAAGAAAAAGAAGATGATAAACTGCTGCGGAAGATCCGCAACCACATCCTTGTCAATATGGAACGGCATCCGGATATCGCAGAACTTGCCTCGCTTGCGGGGTGTTCGCCGTGGCACTTTTCCCGGAAATTCCGTAAAATCAGCGGCCAATCCCCCAATCAATATCTGCTCGCATTGAAAATGCAATACGCCGTTCAACTGCTCGAAAACACCCTGGACAGCATCAAAGAAGTCGCTTTGAAATGCGGATACGATGACCCCAGTTACTTCTGTAAAGTCTTCCGTAAATTCCACAATGCAAGCCCCGGCAAATACCGGGATCAGGACGATATGGGGTAAGTGGAAAACTCTGCAACAGCATGTGATATGCCGTCACTTCCCCGCATATCCACCACAGCCGTCCCTTCCGCAAGGTGAAGAACAGGAAAAATCACATCACCGTTTTTCGCCTGTTTTTTGTATTCAATACGGGTGCGGTTGTATGAAAAATCCTGCGGCAGTCTGTCAGACGCGATTGCAAAATAAACGGCACTGGTCAAATGGCCGTTGTAATCCAGAGCCGACGGCATGACCCTGAATTCCGGCAGAGCCGTCCCCTCCCCCGCCGGAATGGAGATCTTGCGGGGCAGGCACTCCATGGGTTCCGCCTCGTCAAATTTGAGTTTGAATACAGCGGGGTCCAATTTGAGTGCGCGCAAGGTTTTCAAATCAAAAAACGCTCCGGTCGCATTGGCGATCATACAAAGTTCTCCCTTTTCATCCCGCATGGTGATGCGGCGCAAGCCGTAAAGAGTCTTGTAACCGTAGATTTTCACCGCAGTATCCACCTTTTCACGGAAACGGGGAAAACGCAGAATGTCGATCTGGATGGATGAAAGAAAAACAGCGATTTTGTTGGAGCGCAGAAATTCACAGAAATCTTTCTCCTGATACTCCTGAAACTGGCAGCAGTCCATCATCATTCCGACCGCTTCCGGCAACTTCAGCAATCCGTCTGCCCCGGTTCGGGTAAACGGGATCTCACAACTCATTTTATACATAAAACCCTCCTCACAAAAAGAGATCCGCAGAGACGGCATTGCGCCTCAACAGCCGATCCGCATAAAAAGCAAGTTCCTGCGGAACTTCTTCGTCTGCATCGTGAAGTTCCAGCAGAAAACCGACATTGGGGTAAAGCAAATCCTGACGGAATTGCGCCAGCCAGGAGGCATCCGCCGCCCCCTGTGCGGGGAGGTGTGCCGTCAGCAGCAGACGGAGTTGATATTGCTCAAGCACGCCCCACAAACTGCCCAGCACCCGCCGCAGAGAACGGCAGAACTCCGCATCTTCAGCGGCACGCTCCAAATGAAAGGAAAGCGAAAACTCCTGTACGCCGAGTTGAGCGATCAATTCACAGCGTTTGAGCAGAAAACTTTGAAATTCCAGTTGCAGTTTCGGACTGTCTTCGGGAATAAAACGCGCCGTTTCAGGAGCGGCAAGATCCTGAATGATGACCGGCATCTCTGCCCGGCAGAACTCTCTAATCCGGTCACGGGCAACAGCAAAATCCAGCACACTGCTTTCCAGCAGGATCCCCCCGCCCTGCCAATCGGCATTCAGCAGGAGAAACTCCTCTGCGGAAAACAATGACAGCTCCAGCCGTTTCATAGAAAGCCCGCCTCCCGGAGCGTATCCATGGTGATTTCGGATTTCGGACTTTTCTGCATATATTCCAGTTGACGGCGCACATATTTAGCCAGCACGTCGGTTTCAAGGTTGACCGCAGCCCCTTTGCTCCGCTGAACCAGAGCCGTTTCATCACGGGTAACGGGAATGAGGTGTACGGTAAAATATCCGTCTCCCACTTCCACCACCGTCAGCGAAACTCCGTCTATGGCGATACTGCCTTTTGCCACCACTTCCGGGGCAAGTTCTTCAGAAAGTGAAATTTTCAACTCATAATCGCCATCGGGACGGCGGTGAAAATCCAGCACCTCACCCGTACCGTCGATATGACCTGAAACGATATGTCCGCCCAGTCGCGCTCCCGCTTTCAACGCCCGTTCCATATTGACCGGATCGCCTTTTTTCAGCGAACCGAGATTGGTACGTTTCAACGTTTCCGCCATGGTGAAAAATTCCAGTTCGCCGTTGGGCAGCACCCGTTCCAGCGTCAGGCAGCAGCCGTTGACGGCAACGCTTTCACCGAAAACGGGGTCTGCGAAAACCCTGCCGGGACGGATCCGCAAGTGTTCGCCGGAGCATCCGGCAAGCGTGCCTGTCATTTCAACCAGTCCGGTAAACATTTTCTACTCCCGTGTATAACCGCAAACGGCGATATCTTCGCCATACTGTTCGGTAGTGACTTTGTATAATTTCCGCGCCAGAGACATGAATTCCGGGGACTCTCCGCCCAGTACGGGGCGGCTGTCTCTGCCGCCGAGCAGTTTCGGAGCGATGTGGAACTCCACGTAGTCCACGGCATCGGCCGCAAGCGCAGAAGCGGCAAGTTCGCCGCCGCCTTCGATCAGCAGAGTAACGATATTGCGGCTGCCGAGTTCTTCAAGCAGTTTATCCCAGTCTTCGTTTTCCTCCAGCCGCACCAGTTCGGCGTTGCCGTCGGGGAAATATTCTGCAAGTTCCTCTTCCTCCATACTGCGGGAAGCGATCAGCCGCAAAGGCTGGCACTCCCAGTTGGCGGGTTCACGCACCGTCAATTTCGGATGATCGATCCGGCAGGTATCCCCGCCGACCATAATGGCATCGGCAAGACGGCGGAGCGTCTGCACCCGGCTGCGGGCGGGGGTATCGGTAACATATTTGGAGTCGCCGTTTTCGGTGGCGATCTTGCCATCCAGTGTCATCGCCATTTTCAGGATAACAAAAGGCCGTTTGGCAGTGATCCACTTGAAAAAGGATTCGTTCAACTCCATGGCATCGGCGTTTTCCACGCCGACACTGACTTCGATGCCCGCCTCTTCGAGCAGTTCCACCGCTTTGCCGCAGTGGTTCGGATTGGGGTCGAGACAGGCGATTACCACCCGCTTGATCCTGCGGGCGATGATGGCATCCACACACGGGGGAGTTCTGCCGTAACTGGAACAGGGTTCCAGCGTCACGTAGAGTGTAGCCCCTTCCGTATCGCGGTGATGCCGTTCGGCATCGGAAAAAGCATTTATTTCGGCGTGCGGTTCTCCGGCTTTGTAGTGGAAACCTCTGCCGATGATCTCGCCGTCTTTGACGATCACAGCCCCGACCATGGGGTTCGGGGTGGTGCGTCCCCATGCCATACGGGCAAGGGCGATGGCTTCACGCATAAAGAGATGATCCGGCGAATCCGGGTCATCGAGACGGATGTTGTCGCAAAGATCTGCATCCATAACTTGTTTTACTCCTCCTCTTTTCCGAAAAGAGCATTGGTGTAGTATTCAGCACTGAAAGGCTGTAAATCTTCCGGCTGTTCGCCGAGACCGATATAAAATGTAGGCAGTTCAAATTCCTGATGAAGAGCAACGACCATGCCGCCTTTGCCGGTGCCGTCCAATTTGGTCAGCACCAACCCGGTAACACCGGTGGTTTTGGAAAATTCTCTTGCCTGACTCAAAACATTTGCCCCCAGCGTAGAATCCACGGTCAACCAGACTTCATGCGGTGCGCCCGGACAGACTTTTTCGATGGAACGGCGGATCTTTGCCAGTTCATCCATCAAACCTTTCTGATTTTGCTGGCGTCCGGCAGTATCGATGAGCAGGTAATCCGCTCCGCGTGCAATCGCGGCTTTGGTCGCATCAAAAGCGACGCTGGCGGGGTCGGCTCCGTGTTTGGAAGAGACCACCTGACAACCGGTGCGTTCGCCCCACAGGAGCAACTGCTCCACTGCGGCGGCACGGAAGGTATCACAGGCGGCGAGGACGACCTTCTTCCCCTCCCCTTTCAAACGGGAGGCAAGTTTTCCGATGGTGGTGGTTTTGCCGCTGCCGTTGACACCGACCATGAGAATAACGGTCGGAGTTCCGGCGGGAGCGGCGTTGATCCCGCGTTTGCGGGAATTGAGGATATCCATAACGGTTCCCGCTGCGACTTGAACCAGATCCGCATCGGTGGCGATCTGTCCCTGTTCATAGCGGTCACGGATATCCCCGACGATGCGCAGGGAGGCTGGCACGCCGAAATCAGCAGAAATCAGCAGAGCCTCCAATTCCTCAAAACTGGCTTCGCCGTGCGCTTTGATGCCGGTGAACATCCCGGCGATGGAACGGGTTACTTTTGTGGTGGTCTTTGCCAGTCCACGTTTGAAGATGGAAAAGATCGATGCCATAAGAAGCAATCCTTGTTATTTATTCCCTCTGGGCGAACGTTTCAGGGTATCTTTGATGCCGTTGAGAACGCCGTTGAGGAAGTTTCCGGAGGTCTCGCCGGAGTAATCACGGGCGATCTCCACGGCTTCATCAATGCTGACAACCGGCGGAACATCCTCATCGTAAAGCATTTCAGCAACAGCGACCCGCATGATGTTGCGGTCAACGTAACCGATACGGTCGAAATCCCAGTTTTCAGTGCGTTTGCGGATGGTGCTGTCGATCTCGTCTTTGTTGACAGTCACGGAAACATACAGTTTTTCGGCATAATCCCGTCCCTTGCGGGCGGTGCGGTTTTCCCCCAGTTTGAATTCCGAAGCGGCCTGTTCAAAGAAGGCATCAAACCCCGCAGCAGAAGGAGTTTCCTCCCGCATTTCACACTCAAAAAGATACTGCATGGCAAGTTCACGGCCCAATCGCTTGGCGTGCATCTTGCTCATATCATTTTCTTGTTCTTCACTGTCAAACATAATTACTTGATCGCCTTGTTGAGGTTTGCCATCTCAATGGCGGCAAGCATGGCGTCCACGCCCTTGTTGCCCTGTTTGGTGCCGGAACGTTCGATCGCCTGTTCCAGATTTTCAGCCGTGATCATGCCGTAAGTAACGGGAATGCCGGTTTCCAGCCCCAACTGGGCAAGGCATTTGGATACTTCGGAGTTGATATAACCGGCATGAGCGGTTGCACCCTGAATGACAACACCGAGAGCGATGACGGCATCAAATTTTCCGGTTGCAAGCATCTTCTTGACGGCAAAGGGGATCTCGTAGGAGCCGGGAACGTATGCCACAGCCACATCATCGGCGTTTCCGCCATGACGCACAAAGGCATCCATTGCTCCGTCGAGAAGTTTGCTGACGAAGAAATCATTGAAACGGGCGCAGACAGCCCCGATACGCAACCCCTGTGCATTGAGGGTTCCTTCAAAAACGGTTCCTGCAGTTTTTTTCATGGTACAAGTTCCTTCCTTAACGGAGTTCTACTTTCAGTTCATTTGCCAAACGGGTACGCAGTTTTTCAAAACTGCTGTTGACCTCGTTATCGGTAAGGGTACGTTCCGCATTGCGGAAAGTCACCTGATAAGCCACGGATTTCTTGTGTTCCGCCTTGAGTTTATCATCCACAAAGAGGTCGAAAAGACGTGCGGACTCCACGTTGGGGAGTTTGCATTTGCGGATGAATTCAAGGACTTCGGCGTTATCCAGTTTTTCGGGGGCGATGAAAGCCACGTCGCGGGTAGTCGCCGGATAAAGCGAGAACGGCACATAGTAACTGTAACCGTGATCCGCCGCCAGAATGGGGTCAACATCCAACTGGGCAACATAGATCTTGTGGGTGGTGCGCCATCCTTTGGAGAGGTCGTGCGCCAGTTCACCGAACATACCGGCAAGTTTGCCTTCGATCCACACCTGGGCGGCTCTGCCCTTTTCAAAGCGGGCATCATCAGCGGCGACGAAACGGTAACGTTTCACGTTAGCGAGTTCAAAGAGGGCTTCCAGACAACCTTTGAGGTCGTAGAAGTCGATTTCTTCTTTGAGTTCGTCGGAGTAGCGTTCACTGCGGCGCAGACCGGTCATGGCGATACAGAGTTCTTCGCGTTCTTCCGGATAGATCTCACTGTTTCCGCAGAATGCCTTGCCGATCTCAAAGAGGTTCAGCGTCAGGTTGCGGCGGGAGATGTTGCGTTCGACCGTACCGAGCATTTCGCCCAGAAGACCGGGACGCATCACGGCAAGTTCCAGACTCAAGGGGTTCTTGAGGCGGATCAGGTCGGACTCTTTGAAACGGCGGTCAGCAAGAGCAGAATTGACGTTGACCATGCTGTAATGCATACACTCGTAAAGACCGAGAGAGATGACCTGATTGCGGAATTTTTCCAGACGGAAATATTTATCTTCACGGATGGAGGAGCAAATCTTGCCGTTGACCGGGATCTCCGGCACATTTTCCAAACCGTTGACCCGGGCGACCTCTTCGCCGAGGTCGGCTTCACGTTCCAGATCCAGACGGAAGAGCGGAGCGGTCACGGTGCAGGCTTCCGGAGTCACATTGCTGACTTTGAGCAGAAGTTTCTCAAAAATCTCCACGATACGTTCATTGCTCACATCAGAACCGATCAGGGAACGGATGCGGTCGAAACGGCACTGGATGACCTTTTCTTCGGGGCGTCCGGTATTGATATCGACCTTTTCGCTGGCGAGTTCACCGCCGGCAGTGGCGAGGATGAGTTGGACCGCACGGTCACTGGCAACAGAAGCCATATCCCAGTCCACGCCGCGTTCAAAGCGGTAACTGGAATCACTGGAAATACCCAGTTCACGGCTGGTGGCACGAATGTTGGAACTGAAGAAAACAGCACTTTCCAGCAGAACATCGGTGGTCTCACCGGTCACACCGGAAAATTCGCCGCCCATCACCCCGGCGAGAGCCATGGGCTTTTCGGCATCGGCGATCACCAGATGACGTTCTTCCAGTTTCAGGGTCTTGCCATCCAGCGTGGTAATGGTTTCACCGGCTTTGGCACGGCGGGCGACGACGCGGTTTCCGGCAAGTTTATTCAAATCAAAAGCGTGGAGCGGCTGACCGAGTTCCATCAGGACGAAATTGGTCACGTCCACAACGTTGTTGATGGAGCGCAGACCGATGCTTTCCAGCCGTTCTTTGAGCCAGTCGGGACTGGGGCCGATCTTCACATTGCGGATCACTCTGCCGATGTAGCGTTTGCAGAGATCGGGAGCCTCCACCGTCACCAGTCCGGGAGCGGGCGTATTACATTCGGGAACGGTGATTTCGGGCATGACCGCTTCGGAGTTGAAGAGACACGCCACATCGCGGGCGATGCCGTACATGGAGAGCCAGTCGGGACGGTTGGGGGTGACTTCCACTTCGATCCGGGTATCGCCGGGGAAAAGTTTGTCCACCGGAGTACCGAGTTCAAGAGAACCGTCAAGGATCATCAGCCCTTCATGGTTGTCGGAAAGTCCGAGTTCCTTTTCGGAACACATCATACCGTGGGACTCAACGCCGCGGAGTTTGGATTTCTTGATTTTGAAATCCCCCTCTTCCGTGTGGAAGACCGTACCGATGGTGGCGACGGGAACAACATTTCCGGCATCACAGTTGGGTGCGCCGCAGACGATTTGAATGGTCTCTGAACCAATGTTGACCTTACAGACCGACATGTGGTCCGAATCGGGGTGCGGGGCGCGTTCCAGAATTTTACCGACGACCACACCGGCGGGAACGGAACCGGCGGACTCCACCGCTTCCACTTCGATCCCTGCCATAGTGATCGTTTTGCAGAGCGTTTCAATATCGCAATCGACTTTCACATAGTCGGCGAGCCATTTGCGTGAAATATCCATTTATTCAATCCTTCCGCTTCTTAAAACTGTTCGAGGAAGCGAACATCATTTTCGTAGAGCAAGCGCAGATCCGGAATACGGTAGCGCAGCATGGCGAGACGTTCGATGCCGAGGCCGAAAGCGAAACCGCTCCAGACTTCGGGATCGTAACCTACATTTTTCAGCACGGCAGGATCGACCATACCGGCACCGGCGATTTCGATGTAGCCGGAGTGCTTGCAGACCGGGCAGCCCTTGCCGCCGCACATGATGCAACTGAAATCATACTCCACACTCGGTTCGGTGAAGGGGAAGAAGTGAGGACGCAGACGGATCTTCACCTTGGGACCGTACATCTCGGTCGCAAAAGTCTGAAGGACACTCTTCAAATCGGCAAGAGAAACATTTTTGTCGATATAGAGACCTTCGATCTGGTGAAAGTTCATGCCGTGAGTGGCATCGGGAGTATCGCGGCGGTAGACCCGTCCGGGAGCGACGATGCGCACCGGGGGTTCATTGCTTTCCATGACCCGGATCTGCACGGGGCTGGTCTGGGTGCGGAGGATGCGGCCGTCGTTGAAGTAGAAAGTATCCTGCGGATCACGGGAGGGGTGATCCTGCGGGGTATTGAGCGCATCAAAGTTGTGATAGATATCTTCGATCTCCGGGCCGTCGGCAACGATGAACCCCATGCGGCGGAAGACGGCGACACACTCATCGGCAACGATGGTGACGGGGTGTTTGTGACCGGCTTTCCAGCGGCGGCCGGGGAGTGTAAGATCCAGGTGTTCCGCATTGCCGGAACCGGAGGCGGCGAGCCTGTCGGCGGCAGTGTCGATCAACTCCTGGATACGGTTGCGGCCCATATTGAAGGCACGTCCGGTATCTTTGCGCTCTTCGGGGGCGACAGTGCCCATCTCTTTGGAGAGCGCGGGGAACAATCCGTTACGGCCGAGATATTCGATCCGCAACGCTTCGATCGCAGCGGCATCGGCGGCGGCAGAAGCCTTGACTTCGGCATCGGCGATGGCTGCATTGATCTTTTCAATGATCGCGTTCATAAAAATTTTATCAACCCTATGTTAAAATTCAACATTTTATGTACCACTTGCTCCGGAAAGAAAGAGGAACTCTGCCTCCGGCATCTCTGCTGTTGCCCTTTCCTTCGGGAGCCTGCGGTTCATAAGAAAAGACAGCCTGAAGATGGTGACGCCACCAAATTCAGACTGTCATCCTCTCACCTAAGAGACTCAGGCCTGGGTGACTTTTTCAACCAGAGCCTTGAATTCCGCAGGTTCGCGGACAGCCAGATCGGCGAGAACCTTGCGGTTCAGTTCGATATTGGCTTTCTTGAGACCGTTCATAAACGTGCTGTAATTGACGTTCAAAGCGCGGCATGCAGCGTTGATACGGACGATCCAGAGACCGCGGTACTGCTGTTTTTTCTGCTTACGGCTCTTGTAAGCGTGAACACCGGCGTGATCGACTGCGTCGTAGACTGTACGGATGTTCTTGCTGGAATTGCCGTAATAACCCTTCGCCTGCTCAAGGACGCGTTTGCGGCGCTTGCGGGACGGAACTGCATAAGTGACTCGTGCCATTTTCTATTTCCTCCCTCTGATTAAAGGCCGTAAGGCAACGCAACTTTGATACGACGGGATTCGCTCGGCTGGATCTCCGCATCCTGGCGGAGACGACGGCGGCGTTTCGCGTTTTTGGACGACATCAGGTGACGGGCACCTGCCTTGTTGTGCCGGAATTTTCCGGTACCGGTCTGTTTGAGCCGCTTGGCGGCACATTTTCTGGTCTTAAGTTTCGGCATTGTTCATTTCCTTTTTTAAGGTTTGTTCTCAAGTCGAGCCGGTCAATGCTCTACCGGCTGCGGCCCACTTTCCGCACCAGCGGAAAGATTTTCTTTTTTACTCCTCAACGGGGGCTCCGTTTTCGGTTTCGACCTCATCGGCGACGACCTCATCGGCATCATCCTTTTCGGTTTCGACCTCTTTCTTTGCCCCTTTCTTTTTGCTGCCCGCAGGACGGGGAGCAAAGTTGACGGAGATATTCCGCCCCAGCATCTTCGGTTTGCCGTCGGCATCCGCATAGGGAGCCAACGCCTCCATGACCTGGTCCATCAACTGGAACGCAAGTTCCTGATGAGCCATCTCACGGCCGCGCAGTGCCAGAGTTATCTTTAATTTACACCCTTTTTCCAAAAAGTCAAGTGCATGTTTCAATTTTGTTTCATAATCGTGCTTATCAATGTTCACATGGAACTTGACTTCTTTCAATTTTTGAGTCGCCTGGTTCTTGCGTTGCGCCTTGAGACTCTTCTTTTGTTCGTACTGAAGTTTGCCGAAATTCATGATGCGCACGACCGGCGGAACGGCACGGTCGGAGACCAGCACCAGATCCAGCCCCATATTGCGGGCAAGATCTCTTGCTTTCGACAGAGAGACGACATCCATCTGTTCCCCTTCGGGGCCAATCAGACGGACCTGATCGGCGGTGAAAGTCCGATCATTCGGTTTAAGCAGCTTAGCTATAACAGCACCCTCCCTTCAACGGGTATTTAGTTCAGCCCCGGCCCATCCGGGGCGTTTTTCTGTACTCTATATATTATACACTAAACAATTTTATTTTCAACTTCAAATTGCATTTTTTCTGCAAGTTCTTCGATACTCATCTCGCCCAGTTCGCCTTCGCGGCGGTTGCGGGCGGTAACAGTACCGTTTCCCGCCTCCTTTTCGCCGATGACCAGCATGTAGGGGATGCGATCCTTGCGGGCATCCTTGATCTTGGCACCGAGGCTGCCCGCCTGACATTCGACTTCAACGCGGAACCCTTTGGCGCGGAGTTCGGAGCAGACCTTTTTGGCGGCATCCAGCTGTTTGTCGGAGACGGGCAGGATACGGGCCTGTTCCGGAGCCAGCCACAGCGGGAACGCCCCCGCATACTGTTCGATCAGAATACCGAAGAAACGTTCCAGAGAACCCATCAATGCGCGATGCACCATGTAGGGACGGTGTTTCTTGCCGTCTTCGCCGACATAGGTCATATCGAACCGTTCCGGCAGATTGAAGTCGAACTGGATCGTGGCAGTCTGCCATTCACGGCCGATGGCGTCTTTGACTTTGAGGTCGATCTTCGGCCCGTAGAAGGCACCGCCGCCTTCGTCCACTTCGCAAATATCGGAAAGGCCGAGTTTCTTGACGGCATTTTCCAGAGAGACCAGAGCCTTTTCCCAGCGTTCCGGTTCGCCCACGGCTTTGGCGGGACGGGTGGAGAGATAAGGTTTGATTTCGGTGAAGCCGAAACTCTTCCAGATGTAGAGACTGAAACGGAGGACTTCTGCGATCTCATCTTCCACCTGTTCGGGAGTGCAGATGATGTGGGAGTCGTCCTGCGTAAACCCGCGGACACGGAGCAGACCGTGCAGAGAACCGCTCTTTTCGTAACGGTAAACCGTTCCGAGTTCCGCCCAGCGCAGGGGCAGTTCACGGTAGGAGCGCAGACGGGACTGATACACTTCGATATGGAAGGGGCAGTTCATCGGTTTTACAAAATAATCCTTTTCGTCGATCTGCATGGGGGCGTACATGCCCTCTTTGTAGAAAGAGAGATGTCCGCTGGTTTCCCACAGGATGCTCTGACCGATGTGGGGAGTATAAAGCAGTTGATAACCGTTTTTGTAATGCTCCTGTTTCCAGAACGTTTCAAAGGTGTTGCGGATAAATGCGCCCTTGGGGTGCCACAGCACCAGACCGGGGCCGACGTTTTCGGAGAAACTGAAAAGATCCAGTTCCTGTCCCAGTTTGCGGTGGTCGCGCTTGGCGGCCTCTTCGAGCATCTTCAGATACGCCTGCAACTCTTCTTCTGTGGCAAAAGCCGTACCGTAAACGCGCTGGAGCATTTTATTCTTTTCATCGCCGCGGAAGTAAGAACCGGCGATGGACTGCAGCTTCACAGCCCCGATCTGCCCGGAGTGTTCCACATGGGGCCCGCGGCAGAGATCGACGAAATCGCCGGTCTTGTAGAAACTGATGACCGCTTCATCGGGAATGTCGGCAAGACGTTCCAGTTTATAGGGCTGATCCATCTCTTCGATCAGTTTGACCGCTTCGGCGCGGGGGAGTTCAAACCGCTCAAAGGGAAGTTTGCGGCCGATGATTTTTTTCATTGCCTTTTCGATGGCTTTCAAATCTTCGGGGAGCAGACGGTGTTCCATATCGAAATCGTAATAGAAACCGTTTTCGGTGGCCGGGCCGATATCAAATTTGGCATCCGGATAAAGTTGTTTGACGGCGGCAGCCATCACATGAGCCGCACTGTGGCGGATCGTTTCCAATGCAATATCACTCATTTTTTACCTCAAAATTATAAAACTTATCAAAAACAGAACTCAAAACGGACAGAAAACGGCAGAACAGTACCACCCGCGTTGGTAACGCGGGGCAACTCTCTTTTCTGACATAAAAATTGTCGTTTCATCTGTTAAACCTTCTCTTTCAAAAATCCAACCCCAACTGCTCCGGAGGCGGATCAATGATCTCCCGGACAGGGCGGAAACTGCGGCGGTGGATGGGAGTTACGCCCAACTTCTGCAATGCTGCAAGATGCTGTGCTGTACCGTACCCCTTATGTTCGGCAAAACCGTATCCGGGGTAACGGGCATCCATCTCCACCATAAGTTCATCCCGGTACACTTTGGCAAGGATGCTGGCGGCGGCGATGCTCGCCGACTTGGCATCTCCCTTGACGACAGCCCGGGACGGATGCGGCAATCCTTTTACCGGACGGCCGTCCACCAAAATAAAATCAACCTCTCTCAACTGCTCCACAGCCCGCCGCATGGCAAGGTGCGTTGCGTTGAGAATATTCACTGTGTCGATCTCCTCCACAGTTGCTGAACCGATCGCCCAATCGACCTCCGGCACAGCCAAAATCGCCTGCTGCATCTCTTTGCGTCCCTCTTCGCTGACCTGCTTGGAGTCAAAGACCCACGGCAGTTCCACGCCTCTGGGGAAACGCACTGCGGCGGCGACGACGGGACCGGCGAGCGGGCCTCTGCCCACCTCATCGACCCCGGCGACAAAACAAAACCCCTCCTGCCAGGACTCTCGTTCCAGCCGGAGGAGCTTATGCGCTTCCGTCAATGTCTTTTGTTTCTCAACTGACATTTCCGAATAAGACCCAAAGCCTTCCGCGCTCCGGCCGGAACCGTTTCCGGCGGAAGGCATTGAAAAAATTATTTTGTACGCAACTCTTTGACGCGGGCGGCTTTACCGACTTTGTCGCGGAGGTAGTACAGTTTGGAACGCCGGACGTCGCCACGACGGACGACTTCGATACCGGCGATACGGGGGCTGTTCATGGGGAACACGCGTTCCACACCCATACCGGCCTGCACACGGCGGACGGTGAAGGTCTCTTCAATACCCTGACCGCGACGGGCGATCACAGTACCCTGGAACATCTGAATACGCTCGGTGTCGCCTTCGACGATCTTGACCGAAATCTTGATCGTATCGCCAACGTTAAATTCGTAGCGTTCAGGCTTGACTTGCTCATTGCGAATTTTGTCAAGTACGTTCATTTCAACTTATTCTCCGTTATTTGTAAAAACGTTTTCCATAAATCAGGTCGCCGTTTGCGCGTAAGCTCTTCGGCTTTTTCTCTTCTCCACTTTGCAATGGCGCCGTGGTCTCCAGAGAGGAGAACCTCCGGCACTGCCATTCCCCGGAAGACCGGCGGTCTGGTGTACTGAGGATACTCCAGCAATCCGGCGGAGTGCGATTCATCCACACTGGACTGATCGTCCCCCAGAGCCCCGGGCAGCAGCCGTATCACGGCATCCGCCATGACCATTGCCGCCAGATTGCCGCTGGTGAGAACGAAATCGCCGAGCGATATTTCTCTATCCACCAACAATTCGATGGCTCTCTCATCGACTCCCTCGTAATGTCCGGCGATAATGAGCAGATGCTCTTTTTCCGCCAGTTCTCTTGCGACCTTCTGATTGAAGCGTTCGCCTCTCGGGGAAGTCAGGATCACTGTCGTCTGCGGGGTTCTGATGTCTTCCACTGCTTCAACCAGCGGTTCGACTTTCATCAGCATCCCCGGACCTCCGCCGTATGGTCTTTCATCGACCGTACCGCGTGCATCGTGAGTATACTTCCGCAAATCGATCGCGTTGATCTCTGCCAAACCTTTGGCGGAGGCCCTGCCGATGATACTTTCACCGAGGGGTCCCGGGAACATTTCCGGGAACAGCGTCAACACATCGATCCGCATTGCGCAAACAACACCGGGCACTCAGTCGAGGACTTCGACTGAAACCCGCTTTCTCTGCCGGCCGGCAGCACCGCTCACGAGCGAACGGATCGCCATGATGGTTTTGCCGCGTTTGCCGACAATCTTACCAATATCTTCTTTCCGGCAGGCGATTTTGATGACATAGCCTTCAGCATTCTCTTCGGTCTGGATCTTCACATCTTCGGGAAAATCCACGAGAGCGTTGACGACGAAACCAACAAAACCTTCCAGATCCCGCAGACTGCCGGTGCTTTCGCAACCGCAGCAGCATTTGGAACTTTCAGAGCCGCCGAACAGTTTTTTCAAGAATGAGAACATTCTTCCAATTCCTTTATTTTCTCACACCGTTTCGTGGAGAATCAAGCCTCAGCAGGAGCCTCTTCGGCGGGGGCTTCGGCTGCGGCTGCAGCGGCTGCCTCTGCTTCAGCCTTGGCGGCGGCTTCGGCTTCTGCCTTTGCCTTTGCTTCGGCTTCGAGTTTGGCTTTTGCCTTCTTGGAGAGAGCCGGTTTGCGGACGGTGTCCTTGCGGCTGACACCCTTGACGGCGCGATCGGCGATACCGTCGACTACGTCACTGGAGGATGCGCCAACGCTCTTCCAGTAAGCGAGACGTTCCAGGTTGATCTTTTCTTCTTTGGTGCGCGGATTGTAGTAACCCAACTCTTCGATGGCGCGGCCGTCGCGGCTGGAACGCTGATCCATGACCACGATACGGAAGCACGCTGCATTGAGAGAACCCGTGCGTTTCAATCTGATTCTGACCATAACTAAATTTACCTCTTTGTTTTTTCAATTTGCTCATGCAAACATTATCTCTTCATACCGCCAAAGTTTCTCCGCCGCTGACGTCCGGAACAGCCACGTTTTTCTACCGGACACGGCATCGACCGACTCCCAGGCCCGAGGATTTGGCCATAAGTCTTGCAGTCTCGCTGTATAAAGATTGCATTTAATATACTCTCATTAAACTTTTTAGCAAGTTTTTTTTTGATTTTTTTTAAAAAATTATCATTTTTTTATCAAAATCGACATTCAAACGGAAAATTTTTCCTTTGGCTGAGTACTAAACGTTGACTGATTTTTACAGGGGCTTCGGAATGCTTCGTCCGCTCAACGCCCCGATAAAATACGCTACGCTCTTTTTTCGAGGCATCGCTCCCGGCGAGTGGTATTGCCTCATGCGAGGCAATATCGACGCTGC
>JAFTUS010000212.1 GCA_017466125.1 Lentisphaeria bacterium
CCGCTCAACGCCCCGGAGGCTCGAGAGCCCCGCACGGGGCGACAGCCGACCACTACCGAGGCCGACGTTCGGCCGCTCAACGCCCCGGAGGCTCGAGAGCCCCGCACGGGGCGACAGCCGACCACTACCGGGGCCGACGTTCGGCCGCTGCGCGCGGATTTTTTTATCAGTCTATGTTTAGTACACAGCCTAATAATAACGGATTACAGACCGAGTTTGGCGGCGAGGGCATTTTTGTCCATAAAGCCGACCAGTGATTGTTCCAGTTTTCCGTTCCGGAAAAAGAACATCGCCGGAATACTGGATACGCCCATTTCGGCGGCGAGTTCGCCGTACTCTTCCACATTCACTTTGCCGACGATGATTTCATCGTGTTCGGCGGCAAGTTCTTCCAGTTGGGGGCCGAGCATCTGGCAGGGACCGCACCACTCCGCCCAAAAGTCGATCAGCACCGGTTTTTCGGTCTGGGCGGTCAATTTTTCAAAAGACTCTTTGTTGAGATGCAAAACTTCCATTTTCTTTACTCCTTACAATATAAACGGCAATGACAATATCCTTTGAAATCCGGATCGGCGATCTGCTCCTGAAACTCTTTGCAGATGCAGATGTTTTCCGGAATACGCTGAAGGCGGCAGGGACAATAACCCCCGTTTTTTGCCATGACAGAACGGAGTTTCTCCACGTAAACCGGGTCCGGATTGCATTTGACGTTTTCAGGCAGTTCCATTTTACGACAACTTTTCGATGATACGGGTCAGCGGCATGAAGAGGGCGATAACGATACTACCGACGATCACAGCCAGACCGATGATCATCAACGGTTCGATCATACTGGTCAGTGCGCCCACGGCGTTGTCAACTTCTTCGTCATAGGTATTGGCGATTTTGTCAAGCATTTCAGGAAGTTTACCGGTTTCTTCACCGACTTCGACCATACTGATCACCATGTCGGGGAAAATCTTGGTCGCACCGAGCGGCTTGGAGATACCTTCACCCTCTTTTACGGCATCATGCACTTTCTGGATGGCAATGGCAACGGTTTCATTGCCGCTGGTCTCCTTCACGATGGCGAGCGAACTCAGCACCGGCACACCGGAGGACATCAGCGTACCCAGCGTACGGCTGAAGCGGGAGATCGCCGTTTTGGAGATGATCGGTCCGAAAAGCGGCATATTGTATTTGATCCAGTCCACATACCATTTCAAAGCGGGGATACGGACGATGACGATGTAGGAGACCACCACGCCGCCGACACCGCCGACATACATGTACCAGTGGGAGATCAGCGTATTGGAAATGCCGATGATGAGGTTGGTAAAGGCGGGCAGCGGTTCGCCCGGCAGCAGGTCGGCGAAGATTTTGGAGAAGTTCGGCACGATCAGGATCATCAAGGCGATGATAGCACTGATAGAGACCGTCAGCACCACGGTCGGGTAGATCATGGCGGACTTCACTTTGCCCGCGATACGGGCGGCTTTTTCCATGAAACTGGCAAGACGGTCGAGAATGACTTCCATAGCACCGGATGCCTCACCGGCACGCACCATGTTCAGATAGAGTTTGTCGAAGGATTTCGGGTGTTCGGAAAGGGCTTCCGCAAAGGTTGCGCCGCCTTCCACGGTGTCGGCGGTTTTGCCCAGAATGATTTTGACTGCGGGGTTTTTCGCCTGATTTTCCAACGTTCTCAAGGAGCGGATCAACGGAAGACCTGCCCCCAGAAGAATGGCAAGCTGACGGGTGGTGATCGTCAAATCTTTGCGGTTGATGACCATCGGCCCGAGCGCGAGGTTCAAACCGGAACCGGCTTTTTTCTGACCGGGTTTCGGTGCGGTTTTGGGGGCTTTTTCGGCTTTGTTTACGGCTTTGAGCGAAGTCGGGAAGAGACCTTTGCTCTTCAACGCAAGCGCGGCGGCTTCTTCATTTGCGGCTGTGAGTTTGCCTTTCTGCTCACGGCCGGCACCATCCATTGCGGTATAAATATATTGCGGCATTTTTTACTCCGTTTTTTATGTGTAGCGGATCACTTCGTCCACACTTGTTTCATGGTTCATAATGGCAAGCAGCCCGTCTTCACGCAGGGTGCGCATACCCATTTCGCGTGCTTTTTCCTGCAATTCGGAGGCGGGGGCGTTGTCGTAGATCAATTCGCGGATCTCGGAGTTGACCACCAGAAGTTCAGTCAGAGCCTTCCGGCCTTTGTAACCGGTCTGGTTGCAGATCTGACACCCTTTGCCGTAGCAGAATTTATTGTCCCCGACGTAAGCGCGGGAGATACCCAGACGTTCAAGGTCGGATTCGGTCGGCGTGTAGTATGCCATACAGTTCTTGCAGACCCGGCGGATCAGACGTTGAGCCAGCACCGCTGAAAGCGAAGAACAGATCAGGAACGGTTCCACCCCCATATCCACCAGACGGGTCACGGTACTGGCGGCACTGTTGGTATGGAGCGTACTGAATACGAAGTGCCCGGTCAGCGATGCTTCCACGGCGATCTGTGCTGTCGTGAAGTCGCGGATCTCACCGACCAGAATACGGTCGGGGTCCTGTCGGAGGAAGGCGCGCAGAGCCTTTTCAAAGGTCATGCCGACCGCATCGTTGATGGGAACCTGAATAATGCCTTCGATATCGTATTCCACCGGGTCTTCTGCGGTGAGCAGTTTGTCTTCGATGTTGTTGATCTCGCCCAATGCGGAGTAGAGGGTCGTTGTTTTGCCGGAACCCGTCGGACCGGTCACGAGCAGGATGCCGTTGGGCAGATGGATGAGTTCCCGGATCTTTTTGAGGACGTCTTCACCGATGCCCAGAGAGTCCAGACTCAAATTTACCACGCCGCGGTCAAGAATTCGCAACACCACGGATTCGCCGTAACTGGTCGGCAGACAGGATACGCGCAAGTCCACGGGTTTGCCGTTGACTTTCAATTCGATACGTCCGTCCTGCGGTTTGCGCCGTTCGGAGATGTTCAGACCGGAGATGATTTTGATACGGCTGATGACCGGGACTGCAAGGCTTTTGGGCGGCGGAGGCATTTCGTACAACGCACCGTCCACGCGGTAGCGGATGCGGAAATCCTTTTCAAACGGTTCAAAGTGGATGTCGGATGCCTTGTCCCGTACGCCCTGCATGATGACCATATCCACGAACTTCACGATAGGGGCATCGTTGGCGCGGTCTTCGTCGGTCATTTCACGGCCGGAACTTTCCAGAGCCGACAGGCTCATATCGGCAAGGATATCGCCGACATCTTCGGTGAATTCGGGATAGTATTTGTCGATTTGTTCATCGTAATCGTCGGGGTCGATGACCAGCGGCACGATATTGCACCCCAGCACGAAACGGAGGGATTCCACCGTCTGGTAGTCCAGAGCATTGCGGACTGCCAGATGCAGTGTGCCGTCTTCTTCCACGGAAACCGGAATGACGCCGTAACTGCGGGCGGTGCTGACGTCGAGTTTTTCAATGACGGAACGGGGGATGTCCTCGCCGCCGGGTTCCCAGACTTCCGTTCCGAGGCTCTGTGCCATGAGCAGCAGCAGGTCTTTGCGGGGGAAAAGCCCGAAGTTTTCGATGATCTCAAGCGCGGATTTGCCGCTGCGTTCACATTCGTCTTCGATCTCCTTGAGTTGTTCATCCAATCCGGGGTTATCGGCAAGGCACTCGCTCCGGATCAGATCCAGCAGGGACGAACTTTCAATATCAAGCATGATGCAATTTCTCCTATTCGTCTTTCAGCGTTACGAAAAGCACCTCTTCCAATGTGGAAATACCTGCTTCCGCTTTACGCATGGCGTCATCACGCAGAGAGCGCATACCGGCACGGCGTGCGGCTTCGCGGATCACGGTGGATGGTTCATTGGCGAAGATCAGACGGGCGATCTCATCACTGATCTCGAAAATTTCATAAATACCGATACGCCCCTTGTAACCGGTCTGACCGCATTTGGAACAGCCTTTGCCCTTGTAGAACTGATGATTTTCCAGATATTCGGGGGTAAGCCCCAGCAGACGGGCTTCGGTCGGGGTCGGCGTATAGGGTACTTTGCAATTCGGGCAGATACGGCGCAGAAGACGCTGTGCCATGACCGCCCGCAGAGCCGTTGCCACCAGGAAGGGTTTCACGCCCATATCCACCAGACGGCTGATCGCGCCGGGGGCGTCGTTGGTGTGAAGCGTACTGAACACCAGGTGACCCGTGAGAGCGGCGTTGATGGCGACTTCGGCGGTTTCCACGTCTCGGATCTCACCGACCATTACGATATTGGGAGCCTGACGCAGCATGGCGCGGAGTGCGGCGGCGAAGGTCATTCCGACGGCTTTATCCACCTGCACCTGGTTGATACCTGCGAGCTGGTATTCCACCGGGTCTTCCACGGTAATGATTTTACGGGTCGGGGTGTTGATGGTGTTGATAAATGCGTACAGAGAGGTCGTTTTGCCGGAACCGGTCGGACCGGTCACAAGGAAGATGCCGTCCGGCAGATTGATGACCCGTGTAACGACTTCAAGGTCGTCGGCGTAGAAACCGAGTTTGGGGATGTCCAGCTGGATACTGGCTTTATCCAGAATACGCATGACGATACTTTCGCCGTGGGTGGTCGGAATGGAAGAAACGCGCAAGTCGATGTCTTTTTCGCCGACTTTGACCTGGATACGTCCGTCCTGCGGGATGCGTTTTTCGGTAATGTCCAGCCGTGCCATGATCTTGACGCGGCTGGTGAAGTTCGCCTGAAGATATTTCGGAGGCCCGCTGACTTCACGCAGCGCACCGTCGATGCGGTAGCGGACGCGGTAGCGTTTCTCCATGGGTTCAAAGTGGATATCCGATGCCTTCAGTTTGTAAGCATCGATGAGAAGCGATGTCACCAGACGGATGATCGGCGCATCGTCATCAGCGATCTCTTCGGCGGCACCGATGGTACTGGAGTTTGCCACGACTTCGTCAAGGTCTTCTTCTTTTTTGACCATGGAGTTGAGTTTTTCCATGTCGTTGGCGTAATTTTTGGAAATCGCATCGTCGATCTGGTTTTGAGGTGCGATGACGGCATCGATGTCGCCTTTGAGCAGGTAGCGCAGCGTGTCGATCGTCTCCATGTCGGAGGGGTCGCTCATGGCGATCGTCAGAATACCGTCGTGCATCATAACGGGGATGACGCGATAGTGTTCCACGATTTCCCGCGGGATCTGTTCCAGCACCTCTTCGGGAATATCGTACCCGGCAAGGTCGATGACTTCCATGCCGTACTGCTGGGCCAGCAATGCGGTCATTTCCGCCTCATTGAGAACGCCGCTGTTGATGAGGATATCAATGGTATCGTAGAGGCCGTCGCTGAGCATCGCCTGATCGGCGGCCTGATCTGCCTGCATCTGAGTTACCAAGCCGTTCTCAAGAAGCAGCGAGAGAATATAATCTGTATCACGTGCCAAAATAACATCTCCTGATTTACATTATTTTTTGTCACCAAGAAAATTAACGCTGTTTCTGTGAAATGTCAAGCGTTTTTACAATATATTCTGCAAGATTTATCACAAAATTATAAATAAAGCAAATAAATAGGGATAATTTGCTCTTTTGGTATTGAAATATCCGCAAGTGTATTTATATTATATCAGAAACATTAAAACCCAAGGGAGAACAACTGTGAAAAAGAATTACACCATTGTCGGGAGCGGCGTCATGGCCCTCGGTCTTTTTTTCGTCTGCGGATGCGAAAGTACTGTTATGGATGAACGCAAATACCGTCCCGTGGATGAACCTGCCGTAAAAGTTCCGGCGGCGGAAGAAGCCCCCGCTGCGGAAGTGCAGAAACCGGTCGAAACTGCCCCCGTTCAGCAGGAGCCTGTCAAAACTCCGCAGAGTGCATTTGCCCCGATGGAGGGTTCCTGGAGCAATGAAGGCATCACCGAAGACGGCAAAAGTGCAAAGCGTTCCGGCAAAAAAACTCCCCGCAAGATCAGCAAGGCTTCCAATGGTGTTTATACGGTCAAGGCCGGAGATACGCTCGGTGCGATCGCTTACGCCCACGGCGTTTCTCTCAAATCCGTGATGAATGCCAATGGTTTTGACAAAGCGAAAGCCTCCCGTCTCCGCATCGGTCAGAAGATCCTGATCCCCGGAAAAGACGGCAAAGTCAATGCCGCCGCAGTCAAAAAGAGTGCCCCGAAAGCGCAGAAACTCAATACCGCTCTGCTCAATGCCGACGGAACTTATACCGTCAAAAAGGGCGATAACATTCCCAAGATCGCCCGCAAACTGGGTGTGAAACGCATTGATTTGCAGAATGTCAACAATCTTTCCGATGAGGCGACCCGCCGTCTTCAGATCGGTCAGAAACTGCTCGTTCCCGGAAAATCCGCAGCTGCGCCCGTTCCGGTCGCTCCGGCTTCCGCTGCGCCGCAGGATGATTTGACCAAGATGCTTCAGGAAGCGGAACAGACTCCGGCTGCACCGGCTCCTGCTGCCGATGCTCCCGCCGCGACTCCCGCCGCCGCTCCCGCTGCTCCTGCTGCCGATGCTCCCGCTGCGACTCCCGCCGCCGTTGAAAAAGCTGCTCCGGCAAACGATATGACCATCGACTCCACTTTCGTTGAAGTGACTGCCGATACCACGATCGAAGAGTTCGCCAAAGCCAACAATACGACTGTTGACGTTCTGCGCAAACTCAATACAGAGATTTCTGCCGACGGCAAACTGAAAGCCGGTGAATTGGTATTCGTGCCGAAAAAGTAAAAATTCTCCCGATTGCTTCCGCACTGTTTGATTTGAAAAACAGTGCGGTTTTTTTTGGGCGGATCGGGGTGAAAAATCTTGAAATTTTCCGTATTTGTGTTATTTTTTGTATCTGTAATGAAACTGAAATTGCCTCCGGAAAAGGTGTTTTTTTATGAAGAAGGATCGAAAAAAAAGATTGCTCCGCATTGCCCGCAGAGCCAGAGAACGACGGGAGGCGCGGCATCCGGTCGTTCATGGAACGCTCTCTATGAGTGCAAACGGATTTGGTTTTGTGACACTCCCGCCCGGTGACGGCGGAGTGCCGCAGGAAGATGTTTTTATTCCGCCCCAGTTCATCCGCGATGCGGTCGATGGCGATGTGGTCAAAGTCGAGTTGCTCCCCCCGCGCGAAGAGTTCGGCGATGAACGCAAAGGACCCGCCGGAAAGATCGTCGGGATCATCCGCCGCGAACGACAGGAGTTCGTCGGCGAACTTGTCGCCGGGCGTAAAGTCCGCCCGTTCAACAGAAAACTGCCGGAAGAGGTGGAACTTTCCGGCGGACGCATCGGCGGCAAACGGGGCGACTGGGTAAAAGTCCGTCTGCTGGATTGTGAAGACGGCGTGTGGCGCGGTTCCATCAAAAAAGTGCTGGGGCGGGCGGGGATCATTTCTGCCGATCTCGATGCCGTTATGGAAGAGTATCAACTCTGCCCCCGCTACGGCGATGCGTTCGATGCGGAAGCCGCGGCGATCGTTCCGCGTGAGATCCCCCGTGAAGACCGCACTGCCGAACTGACCGTTACCATTGATCCGTTTGATGCAAAAGATTTTGACGATGCACTTTCCATTCTGCCGGGAACGGATGACGGCACGCTGATTGTCGGAGTGCATATTTCCGATGTGGCGGCGTATATCGCCCCCGGAGGCATCTTCGACAAGGAGGCGGCAAAGCGCGGTTTCAGCTGTTATCTGCCGGGGCGGACACTGCCGATGCTCCCTCCCGCTCTGACGGCGAAAATCAGTTTGCAGCAGCATCAGGAGTCATTGGCGCATTCCGTCTACCTGACGGTGGAGAAGAGTTCCGGAAAGGTGCTTGCCATGCGCCGCATCCATACGAAAATAAGAGTCGATCACCGTTTGAATTATGAGGAAGTTCAGACGTTTTTCGATCGGGGAACGGCTCCGGAACAGTGGAGCGGACCGCTGAAAAACGTACTGCGTCAAATGCTTGAAATCACCCGTGCCATGCGGCGTTACCGCAAGGAGACGGAGGAGTTCATCGATCTGGCTCTGCCCGAAATACGGGTGCTGTGCGATGAAAAAAGCAATGTATTGCAGGGGCTGTCCCGCAAAGTTTCCCGCGAATCCGAAGCGGTGGTCGAGGAGTGTATGCTTGCGGCGAACTCCGCTGTCGGAACGGAACTCGGCGAAAAGGGGATCGCCGGTCTGTACCGGGTACACCCCGCTCCCGAAGCCGATAAGATCGCGGAATTTTCCGATATGATGACCGGAACATTCGGCATCGTTCCGGGGGATCTTACGGAACGCAAGGCGGTGAACCGATTTATTTCGCAACTCCCTGATACACCGCGAAAACCGGTGATACTGAATTTGCTTCTGCGCTCCATGCCGCGGGCATTTTATCAGGAAAAACCGGCTCTGCATTTCGGTTTGGGCAAGGGGCGTTACAGCCACTTTACAAGTCCGATACGCCGTTATACGGATTTGACCGTTCACCAGCAGTTGTGGGAGTATGACCTCAAGCAGCGTACCCGCACTTCCGGAGTGATGGCAAAGATCGCAGAACGCTGTTCGGAATTGGAGGAAAACAGCGATGCCGCCTATTTTGCCGCCTCCGACCGCCTGAAACTGCGTTATTTACAGGAGTTGCTGGAAAAAGGCGGTGAGAACTTTTATGAAGGCGTTATCGCCAAAGTCACCTCCGCCGGTTTGCAGGTGGATATTTTTGATTTGGGGCTGTACGGCTTTGTTCCCCGTGACTTACCCGGCGGAGTTTCCCGGCACGGATACGGTTTCCGGCGTAATTCGCAGGATGCCGCCTGCAAGCCGGGAGACTTTATTTTTCTGCGGCTGCACACCATTGATTTTGCCAGAGGAAGTGCCGTTTTTGTTCCGGCAAAATAGGAGAAAAGCGTTCGGGCTCTTACCGGCAAGCCCGGTCACGCTTTGGGTTCAGATGACCGTCCCCGCTGGATATGTTCTTTCAGCAGTCCGGCGGCATGGGCGGTCTCTTTCTGCTGTAAGGCATTCAGGATGGCGAGCCGTTCTGCGGCGAGTTCAGCCGCAGGCGTTGTTCCGCAGTTGCGGTAGTTGCGCAATGGTGCTGTTTTCAGACGGAACTGACGGATCAGATTATTCAGATAACGGTTCCCGCAGTAATTTGTCAAAAGGTCATGCATCTCTTCATCCGCTTCAAGCAGAAGGTGACGGGTCGTTTCCGTTTCCTCTGAAAGTTCAGAGATTTTTTTCTGCAAAATTGCGATTTCTTCCGGGGGGATATGGTCGATCGCCCTTTCAAGAGCCGCTGTTTCAAGTATGCTCCGACATTCAAAAAGTTCATCCAGCGCATCTTCTTCCGGCAGGGCTGCCCGAAATCCGCGCCGGGGCAGTTGTTCGACCAGACCTTCTGCGGCGAGTTTCTGCAATGCCTCCCGCACCGGAGTCCGGCTGATGCCGAATTCGGCGGCAATGCGTTCTTCCTGAAGCATCGTTCCGGCGGCATAGACCCCCGTAATGATATTTTTTACCAACTCATCATACGCCTGTTCGGCAAGGCTTATTTTTTTTAACATTTTTTTACTCCGGATTTGCTTTTCAATAAAAATACTGTATATTGTATACAATACATGATTTTTTTGAAAAGTCAAATGAAAAAAGGAAAAAAACGATGAGACAGGATGATTGGTCCGACAGTAAAGCATTCCGTCCGGATGGATACGAACAGGAAATTCTCGAATACGGCGAATTTGAACAGCAGAAAATCTATTTCAATTTTCCGGCAGGGAAAACGGCTTGTCCGCTTGTGATCTGGCTTCACGGCGGCGGCCTGACCATGGATACACGCAGTTATCCGCGCGATTTGTGGAACGGCGAATATGCCGGGGCAGAGGTCCGCTACCGGATTTCCAACGGAACATTCAACGCATTGGATTCTCTTGCCGATGCCGCCAAAGCTGTTGCGCTTATTCTGAAAAAACTGCCGTCGCTGAAGGTTGACCCGGAAAATGTTTTTCTCGGCGGCATGAGTGCGGGGGCTTATCTGTCTGCCATGGTCGGCATGAATCCGGCTCTGCTGGCTGAACACGGGGAAGACAACAGAAAACTCAAAGGACTTTTTATCATCTCCGGACAGATGACTACGCATTTCCGTTTGAAACAGGATCTGCATTACAGGGAAACCGACTGCGAACCGGTCATCGACAAATACGCTCCGCTTTTTTATGCGAATCGGAAGTTTCCGCCGGTACTTTTTGTGACCGGAGAATCCGGTCGTGATATGCCGTCACGTCCGGAAGAGAATGCCTTTATGGCGGCTGTTCTGCGTTCGCTCGGACACCCCTGCGTGCAGTATTTCAGTCTGCCCGGTCATGATCACGGTGCCGTTTTCAGCAGTTGCGATCACTTGATAATGCGTTTTATCGAAGATTTGAGAAACGGGGTACTTCATGGATGAGGTGTTCTGGATCGCAGGCCCTCTGATCGGTTTTATCGGCATGATGTCCGGAGGGTTCTGGGGGGTAGGCTGCGGCTGGATCGTTGTTCCGACCATGCTTATTCTGGGGATGGACCCGCTTGAAGCGGTCGGGATCGGTCTTTTGCAGATGGTTCCTTCCACCATTGGAGCCGTCGTGAAGCAGGCCCCCGAAATCGGCTGGAAACGGCATGAACCGGGATTTACACTGGCTCTGCCCATCGGTGCCGGAGCGATGCTCACTGCCTGGCTGGGGAAATGGGTGAACCGGGAATTGCTGGAACTTTTCAGTTCAGCCCGTCCTCTGCAATGGATGCTGATCGTCTTTATATCGCTGATCGCTTTTCAAACACTGGTGAGCCGGACTCCCTGTTACGCGGATGCCCTGCCGGAAATAACTCCGCGGAAACGTTTTTTCGCTTTTGTCATGGGGTTGTTGACCGGAATTGTTTCCTCCATACTCGGAGTGGGCGGAGGTATTCTGATCCGTCCGCTGCTGACAAGCGGTTTCCGTTTGCCGGAATATTACACCAGCCGTATCGTCCGTGCGCTGGTGCTGGTTACGACCGTTACCGGCGGCATTACTTATCTTGTTGGGCAAGGCGGATTTGAAAGCCGGATCTTCGGAATTGCCATGCTGACGGCGGCAGGAGGGATTTTCGGTTTTCCGCTCGGAGTGAAGATGCACAAAATCGTTTACGATGCCGGTTATGCCCAGCATATCCACAAAAGTTTTGCCGTTATCGCTATTGCCGTGCCGCTGAATACACTGCTCAACATGTACGGATATTCGCATTTGAGCCGCTGTCTGATGATCGGAATAGCCGTGGTGCTTGCCTGCGGACTTTCGCTTTTTACGCTTTATGTCCGCAAATATCCGTCTGCGGGCGCGATAACAGGACAGCGCAAGTTGCGCTGATGCCCTCTTCTCTGCCTTCAAAACCGAGTTTTTCGGTGGTCGTCGCCTTTACGGAAACGCAGTCAAGTGGAATTTGAAGTGCGGCGGCAAGATTTTTGCGCATCTCCTCCCGGTAGGGGAGGAGTTTGGGTTTCTGGGCGATGATGGTCAAATCCAGATTGACCACCTGCCATTGGCTTACCCGTTCATCACTCAAAACTTTTTTCAGGAGTTCCATACTGTCGGCTCCCGCATAGGCGGGGTCGGTGTCGGGGAAAAATCCGCCGATGTCGCCGAGGGCGAGGGCCCCGATGACGGCATCCATGAGGGCATGGACAGCCACATCGGCGTCGCTGTGCCCCAGAAGTCCTGTTTTATGGGGGATCTCCACACCGCAGAGGATCAATTTGCGTCCTTCCGTCAGACGGTGGACATCATAACCGTAACCGATACGAAACATAAGAATACTCCAATATTTTTACTTTTAAAATTGTTTTTTATCAAAATATACTGTATATTAACAAATGTCAAGTTTTTTTGGAGGAATTTTATGGGTTTGATATTGGGTTTGGAGAGCAGCTGCGATGAAACCGCCGCCTCGGTGGTGCGTGACGGCTATGAAGTCCTCTCCAACAGTGTGGCATCGCAGATCGCAAAACACGCCCCCCACGGCGGGGTCGTGCCGGAATTGGCGGCGCGCGAGCATCTGGTCGCTTTCGATCCTGTGACCGAAGCCGCTTTGCGCGAAGCGGGTGTTACGATGAATGATATTGATGCAGTTGCCGTAACGCAGGGGCCGGGGCTTATTCCGGCTCTGCTGGTCGGATTGTCCTTTGCCAAGGGGCTTGCCGCCGGTTACAAGAAACCGTTGATCGGGGCGAACCATTTTCTGGGACACATTTACGGTGCTTTTCTTGATGAGGGGCATGGCGTGCTGGAGAGCAAAGCCACTTATCCGCTTCTGGCTCTGGTCGTTTCCGGCGGACACACGTCACTGATGCTCATTGAAGAGAACGGCGATGCCCGTCAGTTGGGCTGTACCATCGACGATGCCGCCGGCGAAGCATTGGACAAGGGGGCAAAACTGCTCGGACTGGGTTATCCGGGCGGCCCCATCATGCAGAAGACCGCCGAGGGCGGCGACAGCAGACGGTTCGATTTTCCCCGTCCGCTCACCGGAAGTGCAGGGAAAGCTCTTTCACCGGAAAACCGTTATAATTTCAGTTTCAGCGGTATCAAAACGGCTCTTTTGTACCATGTGAAAAATCATGCTGATGCAGATGGTGTTCTGCCTGCGGAACTTCTGAAAGATACTGTTGCATCCTATCAGGAAGCCGTTGTGGATGTGCTGGTCCGCAAAACTCTTATGGCGGCAAAGGATTTCAACGTGAAAACCATTGTCGTCGCCGGAGGCGTCGCCTGCAACAGCGTTCTGCGGGAACGTTTTGAAGCACTGACCCCGAAAAAAATCCAACTCCGTCTGGCGGCAAGAAAATACTGTACTGACAATGCCGCCATGATCGGCGGGCTGGGGTGGCACTATTTCCGCAAAGGGATTTTTGCTCCTCAAAATGCGGACTCCTTTGCCCGTTTGCCCGTGATTACCAAAGTACCTTTTTTAGGATGAGAATATGAAACTGATCGTTTATGATTTTGATGGAACTCTGGTGGACTCCCGGCGAGATATTGCCGCCGCTGTAAACCATATGCGGCGGAGCTTGGGGGCGGAGGATCTTACGCTTGAAGAAGTGCTTGAGCGTACCGGTAACGGTGCCGATGATCTGGTGCGGCGTTCCATTGCTGATATTGATGCGGAGTTCCCGGTTGCCAGAGCGTTGCTGGGCAAGTATTACGCCGCTCATCCAATGGATCACACGATCCTCTATCCGGGTGTGGCGGAAGGGTTGAAACGAATTCAGCAGAAAGGAATACGGCAAGTCCTTGTCTCCAACAAAGTGGAAGCTTTGTGCAGAATGTGCCTTGATGGGTTGAAGGTTTCACAATATCTGGATGAGATCATCGGAGATGGGCGTTATCGTCTGAAACCGGATCCCGAACCATTGCTTGCCGTGCAGGAAAAATTCGGCGTGAAAACAGAAGATTGCCTGATGTTCGGGGATAACTGGACTGACCTTGCCGCCGGACGGAACGCCGGGTTCAAACGGGTGTTTGCAACTTACGGATTTGGCGAGCTGGGGCAGGAGAGTTATGACTGCAAAGCTGGCAGTTTTGATGAGTTTGTTGATATGGTTTTGTCGGAGGCGTAAAAATGGAGCGTTTTCTGAAAGTAAATTCTTTGAAATGTGTCCGGTGCGGATTATGTCTGGAAGTGTGCGCGCCGAAAGCTCTGGTTTTTTCTGCTGATTTTCAACCGAAATTCGGCAAGGACGGCGAAGAACGCTGTACCAACTGTCAGCACTGTCTTGCTGTCTGTCCGGCAAAGGCGATCTCCATTTGCGGCAGAGACCCCGAAGAGAGTGCCGCAGTGACCCCGCTTCCCAACGGCGATGATATGCTCCGTCTTATTCAGAGCCGCCGTTCCATCCGTCATTATCGGCACGAGGCGTTGGACGCTGAAACCATTGACAAACTGCTGGATATGCTCCGCTGGGTCCCGACGGGAGTCAACAACCACGGCCTTCACTTTTCTGTCATCCGGGATGTTGCTGTAATGGATGAGATACGGGAGAGGGTGAATTCCCAATTCCGGGAGTGGCTCACCATGGAAGAACCTCCGCAGGCGGCGGCTCTGATGATGCGCTACAAAGCGCAGATCACGGCGGGACTGGACGTGATTTTCCGCGGCGCACCCCACTTGATCGTTGCCGCTGTGCCGCAAAATGCTCCCTGTGCTGCCATCGACCCGGTCATCGCCCTTTCTTACTTTGAACTTTATGCCAAAACTCTCGGCATCGGCACTTGCTGGTGCGGCTTGGCGGCAGCGGCCCTCTTTGCCGTGCCGGAGGTGGCGGAACGTATGGGCATCCCCGCCAATTACCGTGTGGGATACGCCATGCTTTTCGGCCCGACGGAACGGAAATTTCTCCGTGCGACCCAGCCCGAAGCCGTTTCGGTTTTCGAGGTAAAATGAAGCGTGTTGCCGTACAACTTCCCGCCGGAAATGAGGCTTTTGCCAAAGCCGTTTCCATCGGAACGGTTCTGGTGCGTGCCGGTTACGAGACCGGTATCGTCGGTGGAGCGGTACGGGATCTTCTGTTGGGAAAAACGCCGGATGATGTGGATATCGTTACCGTCGCCCGCCCGGAGACCCTGAACGGACTTTTCGATGATGTCAAGCTGGTCGGAGCCAGTTTCGGCGTCTCCCTTGTGAACTCTGTTGAAGTTGCCGCCGCACGGCTGGAACGCCGTTATCTGGACGGACGCCACCCCGAAGAGGTGAAGTATGCCGATTCGCTGAAAGAGGATATGACCCGCCGGGATTTTACCGTCAATGCCATGTATCTGGATTTGAAAAGCGGCGAAGTTTACGATCATGTCGGCGGACTGGAGGATTTGAAAAAAGGGGTCATCCGCACAGTCGGCGACCCGGTGCAGCGTTTCAGTGAAGATTATCTGCGCATGCTCCGCGCGGTGAGGTTCGCCGCCCGTTTCCGTTTCAAACTGGCTCCGGATACGTTCCGTGCCATTCAGCAGCTTGCTCCCTGCTGTAAAAAACTGGCGGGCGAACGGGTGCGGGAAGAGTTGACAAAAATGTTTACGGGGAGCAATCCCGCTTATGCGCTTGAACTGCTGCGCACGACCGGACTGCTGAAAGTCCTTTTGCCGGAGGTGGACGCCATGCAGGGCGTTACCCAGCCCCCCGAATACCACCCCGAAGGTGACGTATACGAACATACTCTTCTGATGTTCAGGCATCTGGCGTGTGCCGATCTGCGTGTGGCGTGGAGTGTGCTTCTGCACGACATCGGCAAAGTTGCGACCCGCAGTGTGGAACCGTCGGGCAGGATCCGTTTTTTCGGACATGAAAGCGTGGGGGCGGATATGGCGTTTGAACTTCTGGAACGTCTGCATTTTTCCATTGCTGACCGTGACTCCATTGTTTCTGCGATCCGCAACCACATGCGTTTTGCATCTGTCTGCGACATGCGCACGGCGAAATTGCGCAAACTGCTGGCGGATGAAAATTTTCCGGTGGAATTGGAACTGCACCGTCTGGACTGTATCAGTTGTCACGCCATGATGGATGGTTTCGTCTATCTGCTGGATAAACTCAACGAATATGCCGACAGACTCATTCTGCCGGAACCGCTTATCAACGGGAACGATCTGAAAAAACTCGGCATTGCCCCCGGACCTGTATTCCGTAAGATCCTCGATGCCGTATTTGAGGCGCAGCTTGCCGGAAGTGTGACAACGCGCGGCGAAGCTCTTGAAAAAGCACTTCTTGCCGCAGAAAACATGTCACCGGATAAGGTGCAGTAAAAAAAGGCAACTGCCCAAAACAGCAGTTGCCTTTTTGATTGAGCGGAATGTTATTCGCTCTGAATGGGATTTTCTTCATCGGATTTGACTTTGCCGAGATAATCCGGCAGATCCAGTCCCGCCATGCCCGCCACATCGTGGAGCGGGGGCAGGCTTTGCAGCATTCCGGAGAGGAAGTTCGCTGTTGTCGTCTTTCCGTCCGGCGTCTTGCTGCCGCCGTCCCAAACGGTGAGTTTGTCGATCTTGATGTTTTTGATCGCCTCGGTCTGGAGGGCAACGAGTTCCTGAAGTTTTTCGATGAGCAGCATTTGTGCCGCCGCATTGGAGTCGTTGGCACAGGCGGCGATGATCTGCTGATAACCTTCGCCTTTGGCTTTCAGGATCTCATAATTACCGCGTGCTTCCGCTTCCAGTTTCGCATAGATGGCATCGGCTTCGCCCTTTGCTTCACGGCGGATGCGTTCGGCTTCGGCTTCGGCGGCGATCTCGATTTGCTGTTTCTGGATCTGGGCGGGAACGATCACGTCAGCGACCTGACGTTCTTTTTCCATTTCTGCACGGGAACGCTGTGCTTCGGTTTCCGCCTCGAATTTTGCCTTTTCGATTTGAGCGGAGGCGATTTGCCTTGCGGCTTCGGCACGGCGGAACGCCTCGGCTTCCTCTTCGGAACGGGAGGCGTTGGATTTGGCGATTTCGATGGCAGAAAGGTTTTCGCCCTGGGTTGCGGCGGCATCTGCCTGTTTCACGGCGATACGGCGGTCACGTTCTGCGGCGGCTTCACCGGCGGCGGCTTCCGCTTCTGCCTGTTTCACAGCGATGCGCTGGTCGCGGTCGGCGGTGGCTTCACCCGCTGCTGCGGCGGCATCCGCCTGTTTCACGGCGATACGGCGTTCTCTTTCGGCATCGGCTTCGCCTGCGGCGGCCTCTGCGTTGGCTTTGGAAACGGCGATCGTCTCCTGTTTCTTTGCTTCGGCAGAACCGATACTGCCTTTGCGGTTTGCTTCTGCCACGTCGATTTTGGCGTTGTTGAGGGCTTCGGAGGCGGCACGCTGACCGATCGCATTGATATAGCCCGACTCATCGGTGATGTCGGTGATGTTCACGTTCAGGAGTTCCAGACCCAGTTTCTTGAGTTCTTCCGCGACGTTTGCCTCAACGGAACGCAGGAATGTTTCGCGGTCGGCGTTGATCTCTTCGATTTTCATGGAGGCAATGACCAGACGGAGTTGACCGAAGATGATATCTTTGGCAAGTTCGGTGATCGCTTCCGGGCTCTGACCGAAAAGACGTTCGGCGGCGTTGCCCATGATTTCGGGGGCAGTGCTTACGCCGACGGTAAAGACGGACGGCACGTTGATACGGATGTTCTGCTGGCAGAGGGCGTTATCCAGATTGACCTGGATCTGCAGCGGCCGCAGAGAGATGTAGCCGTAATCCTGAAAGATCGGCCAGACGAATTTTGCGCCGCCGTGGATGCACTGCGCGGCTTTGGCTCCCCCGGTTTTACCATAGATGACCATGATCCGGTCGGACGGACATTTGCGGTACCAGGTGACCAGCGAGAGAAAGAGCATCACCAGCACGATACCGGCGAGAACTCCCATTGTTAAAATCGGCATAATTATTCTCCTTATATTTTATTGTTTTTTTACTGAAAACTCTCCGCCGCCGAGGGCTTCGAGTATGACCACTTCTTCATTGGCGTCGATCGCTTCATCACTGCGGGCGGCGACCTGACGGGTACAGCCGGGGAAGTAGACCGTTACTTTCCCGCCGGGGGCGCGTTCTGCCGGAATAGAGAGATAGACTTTTCCCTTTCTGCCGATAAAATCCTCATCCTTGAGGTTCCCGGACTGCTGCATTTTCAGGAGGAGCGAGAGTACCAGCGTTGTCAGTGTCATCATAATAAGTCCGCAGACAAAGGCGATGGAAAAACCTCCCCAGCCGAGGTGTCCCCAAAAGACTCCGCCCCAGCCGAAAAAAGTAACGAAAGAAACAATGCTTTTCAGTGAAAAGAAGTTCACTCCCTGAATGTCAGTCACATCGTGCGCTTCAACATCGAAGTCGCCGATATCACCTTCGCCGTGAAGTCCGGCAAGCGTCATTATGAACTGGATCACAAAGACCGTCGTGCCTGCGACGGCAACGAAAAGATAAAATTTATTCACGTGATTTCCTCCTCATCTGTTGCGTTAAATCCGTTCTGTTGTCAACGATAATACAGAAAGTGCAAAATTGCAAATCATATTTTTGATTTTTTTAAATAATTTGCAGAAATTATTTGAAAAAAACTCATTTGAGCATTACATTTTACCATTATTCAAAAACAGGAGAATTTTTTATGGGAAGAATTCTGATTGCTGTTTCGGCAGCGTGTGTAATGGTTCTTGCGGGAGCCTGTGCCCTTTTTGGAACAGCCGAACCGACTGCGGAAAAATTCAGCGTAAATAACATTTATGGCAGTCACATGGTTCTGCAAAGGCAGAAACCCATTCAAATCGTGGGAACTGCCGGAGCGGGAAAATCCGTCAGGGTCACGATCGGAGATCATTCCGTTATCGCCGTTGCCGGCAAAGACGGTGTATGGAAAGCCGTCCTTCCGGCGATGGAGGCGGGCGGACCTTATACGGTTACGGTTGACGGCTCGGAAAAAAGTGAGCCGATCGTATTCAAAGACGTGCTGATCGGTGAAGTCTGGCTCTGTTCGGGGCAGTCCAATATGGAAATACCGGTTGTCGGCGGGCGTTTCTGGTGCAGTGCAAACGGGCGGCAGGAGGCCGCTGCCGCAAATTATCCCGATATCCGTATTTTTCAGGTCAGCAATGTCGCCTCTCCGGGAGCGGAACAGACAAAAGTCCGTTCCGCCAAAGGCTGGGAGGTCTGTTCGCCGAAAACGGTCGGTAAATTTTCCGCCTGCGGATTTTATTTCGGCAGAGAACTCCATAAGGATTTGAATGTCCCGGTCGGATTGATCGATGCCGCATGGAGCGGAACCCGTATCCAGCCGTGGATCAGTAAAGCCGGTTATGCCGCCGGAAAACGGGCGGAGGAGTTGTCGCATATCGAAATCGCCGAAATCGAGAAAAAGGAAAAGCATCTGAAAAAAACTGCCCGCAAAAGCAGTGCGCCGATCCTGAACTGGCTGAACCGGTTTTACGGAGCGTATGCCGCAGAAACGGATAAGGCCGTCGATTGGATGATGCCGGATTGCTCTCCCGACGGGTGGGAAAAATGCCGTGTGCCGGGACGTTTCAATGAGTTGGGTGTTATGTGGTTCCGGCGTACCGTCGATATTCCTGCCGACTGGGCGGGGAAAACGCTTGCTCTGTCGCTCGGAGCGATCGACGATCTTGATGAAACTTATTTCAATGGAGTAAAGGTGGGCAGTACCGGAATTCTGACGCGGGAATACTGGAAGACCCCGCGCAATTACTCCATCCCCGGAAATCTGGTGAAAAGCGGACGGAACGTCATTGCCATCCGGGTCACCAATATAAACGGGCCGGGCGGGATCAGTTCCCGTGCGCTGCATCTCCGCAACGGCGCAAAACGTCTTGCTCTGGCGGGCGAATGGTTGAAGCGGCGGGAATTTTCTGCCGAACTGCAAAAAATCGGCGAATTGCCCTCTCTGCTGAAATTTCATCTGACTTCCAACCAGTATCCTGCCAATCTGTACAATGGCATGATCCATCCGTGGACGGTTTATCCCATGCGCGGATTTCTCTGGTATCAGGGGTGTTCCAATACCGGCAACGCCCGGGATTATATGGTGCTGCATCCGCTGCTTATCAAGGATTGGCGCAACCGCTGGAACGATCAGACCATGCCCTTTATCTTTGCGCAGTTGGCGGCTTATGAACGGCATACTCCGTGGAAACGGATCCCGGATGAATATTTCAAAAAACTTGCTCCGGCTGAGTCCAATTATGCCGCTTTGCGCGAAGTGCAGACTGCGACGCTCAATGTTCCCTTGACAGGCATGGGCGTTGCCATCGACATCGGCGATCACTCCGACATCCACCCTGCCAATAAACAGGATCTTGCCTACCGCATGGCACAGGAGGCAAAACGTCTGGTTTACGGTTACAAAGGTGTGACCTCCGGCCCGATGTTCAAGTCGATGAAAGTTGAAAACGGCAAAGCCCGTATCGAATTTACCAATATCGGCAAAGGTTTGAAAGTCAAGGGCGGCAAACTCAACTGTTTCGCCATTGCCGGAAAAGACGGCAAATTCGTCTGGGCGAATGCCGAACTGGATGGAAACAGTGTCGTAGTCTGGTCGGAAAAAGTCAAAGAACCGGCTCATGTCCGCTACGCCTGGGCAGGTTTTCCGGTCGATCCGAACTTGTATAACAAGGAAGGTTTTCCCGCAGTTCCGTTCCGCACGGATACGCCTGATTACCTGTTGAAATAAATAAAAAAGGAGAAAAAAATGAAAAAAGTCACACTTTCGCTTTCAGCGGTCTGTCTGGTGTTGTTGTTGGGGGCATGTTGCTCCTTTTGCTGCAAACAGCCCTCCGCTGAAAAATTTGCCGTGAATAATGTTTACGGCAGTCACATGGTTCTGCAGCGGCAAAAACCCATTCAAATCGTGGGAACTGCCGAGGCGGGAAAATCTGTAAAAGTCACGATCGGTGACAATTCCGTTATTGCAGAGGCGTGCAAAGACGGCGTTTGGAAAGCCGTCCTGCCCGCTATGGAAGCGGGCGGCCCCTACACCGTTACAGTCAGCGGTGCAAAAGACAGCAAGCCCATCGTCTTTAAGGATGTATTGATCGGTGAAGTCTGGTTCTGCTCCGGACAGTCCAATATGCAAATGCCCGTTGTCGGCGGGAAATTCTGGTGCAGTAAAAACGGCCGTGCCGAAGCCGCCGCCGCAAAATATCCGAATATCCGTATTTTTCAGGTTTCCCGTGTCGTCTCCCCCGGAGTTGAGAAAAATGTCATCAAGTCCAGATACGGCTGGGAAGTTTGTACTCCCAAAACGATTGGTAAATTCTCTGCCTGCGGATACTATTTCGGTCGTGAACTTCACAAAGACCTGAACATCCCTGTCGGTCTCATCGACTCCAGTTGGGGCGGAACACGCATCGAACCGTGGATCAGCGAAAAAGGCTATACCGACGGAAAACGTTCCAACGAACTGCTCCGCATCAAAAGTGCAAGAGAGCAGAATTATGAGCAGAAAATGAGAGAGGCTGAGGCAAAACTGGAAAAAGCAGTCGATGCGTGGATCTCAAAATTTTACTCGACTTACGCCAAAGAAACTGCGGCGGCAAAAGAGTGGGCAATGCCCGCAGCAGATACCGCCTCCTGGAACAGTGTGAACCTGCCGGAATACAATTTCGAAGATTTGGGTGTGGTCTGGTTCCGTTATGCCGTTGACGTTCCTGCGGACTGGGCGGGAAAAGAACTCAAACTCTCTCTGGGCGCGATCGATGATCTGGATGAAACGTTTTTCAACGGCAAAATGGTTGGCAAAACCACCCTCAAAGATGCGGAATATTGGGCGAAAAAACGAGTTTACACCATTCCGGGCAAACTTGTGAAAGCCGGAAAGAACACCATTGCCATCCGTGTCAGCAATCTCTACTCTGCGGGTGGTTTCTCTGCCGGTTCCGGCATGACACTTGCAAATAAAAATGCCAAGATCAGTCTCCGCGGCAAATGGTTTATGAAACCGGAATTTATCGCCGATGTCAAAAAGATCGGGGCCCGCCCCTCCGTAGATCCGGTCAAAGTCAGTTCGCCACAGTTCCCGGCTACGCTTTTCAATGCCATGGTCAAGCCGTTTACGGTTTATCCCATGCGCGGATTTATCTGGTATCAGGGGTGTTCCAATACCGGCAACGCCCGGGATTATATGAATTTGCATCCGCTGCTTATCAAAGACTGGCGCAACCGCTGGAACGATCAGACCATGTCCTTTATCTTTGCGCAGTTGGCGGCATTCCA
>JAFTUS010000213.1 GCA_017466125.1 Lentisphaeria bacterium
GAGGGTGAAATGTCGCATAATATTGATTATGTTACGCTGTTTGAGGTTGTTTTTCATCATGATTTCCGTTCTCCTTTTTTTATTATTTAGTTTTTGAGGGTAAATTTTTGTTTTGGACTTCACATAATCAATATTATGCGAAGTTACGATAATGTCATGAGATTCTTTCCCGATTTCTTGCAGGAGAGCATCTCTGTTTTATGATAAAATTCCTTTCTTTGAGCTTGGGGTTACAATGAAACAAGTTCATAACTGCGTTTTGCAATTTTTCCTGAAATATCTTTATACTGCCACTTCTGGTCTTCGCCGGTGTAGTTGGCAAGGACGAGATACCGTTTGCCGTCATCATCGATCCAGACATTGTGAAGGACAGCGGGCTGAATGGTTTTGAGTTCCTTGCAGTCACCTTCAGCAGTGAAGATCATACGCTGGAAATAGACGACTTCGCGCTCTGCACAGGAGAAGCCTTCGGGGGAGTCCATTTCGGCAAAGGCGAGCAGTTTCTTATTCGCCTTGTAGAATTTCGCCGTGTCGATGGTGAATTGCAGCGATTCCGCCAGTTCCGGGTCGCTGAAGAGCGTTTCACGCACGTTGCAGACCATGGGCTGAACGCCCCAGACCACCGAGCGGGCAAGGTCGAGGAAGAACATATCCGGATAGAGTTTGTTCCACGGCTTTTCCTCTTTCCACTTACATTCTGCGGGCCAGAGCGGGTCCCACGGCGGGATGCCGTCCGCCCCGGCATAAGTGCCGTAGAGACGGTAGAACCCGTGATAGACGGCATTGTATAAATTCAGCGGTTCGTACGGGAAACCGATGCGTTCCGCAGAAACGGAACTGCACACCACCGTTCCTGCGGTATATTGCATATAGGCCTCATTGGCACATTCGGTGGTGATGGGGTAATTGGGGTTTTCAACGGAGATGCGCTCCACCAGTTTGCGGCAGCCGTCCACGGTGTAGTGCCCGCCGTGGCGGGGGTGTTTGTGGGCAGGGTTCCAGCAGAGGTAATCGGTCACACAGCCGACCACATCCATATACTGTCCGGAAAGCCCGCAGGCGTGGATGTTTTTCACCAGTTTTGAGATTTGATCGGCGAGTTTCGGGGCTTCGCCGCAGCAGAAGCCCAAACGGTGGTGGTTCCAGTGGTTGAATTCGCAGGATTTCTTTTCTCCGTTCTCCTGAATAACGATGGAGTCATCGCCGCCCTGATCCCAACTGGGGGCTTGCAAGTCCCAGCAGTTGCCGTTGATGTAAACCTGGGAGTAAATGTTGGCGTCGTTGAGCATTTTCACCCCTTCACGGAAACGTTCTTCGCCGTCACGGGGCGGCCAGAAATCCGGGTAATCCGTATCGTAGGGGTTGTTGTGCCACCAGTACCAGGAGATACCGAACTTCAATTCCGGATTTTCTTTGGCAAGCCGGAGCATCCCCGGCAGAGCCTCATCGACTTCGCCGCGGTTCCAGACCCACATATCGATTTCGTCGATGCCGTTGGGTTCGGGGCGTTTGCTGCACCACTTCTGCTGACGCGCCCACTGACTGTAAAGTTTGGCGGAGGTGTAAGGCTCCATGCCCTCAAAACTGACCAGACGGCTCAGATAGGGGACCCGGCAGCACTTTTCGTCACTCTGCTGGGGAACGAAAAAGACGGCTCCGCAGGTAAGGGTTTTGCCGTCGGCGGAACGGGAGACATCCATGGATTTGCAATACCAGTCGGCATCCTGATGTTCGATATGAAGCGAACCGGCAGTTGTCATAACGGCACTGAATTGCATGGACTGACAGTTGACCCGTTCGGATTCGCCGGGCTTGTAGAAAATATCTCCTCTCCTCCGCCAGCCCATATTCCAGTAACCGGTAACAAAGCAGCTCTCATCGTCACAGGGAACATCCACGATCGGAAAGATCGCTTCATTGGCTTCGATCCCATCGGGCAGACCGTTCCACTCCAACGCGGCAAAAAGACCGCCCGCCGGAGCGGGAGTGTATCGGGCCGTGACGGAAAAATCCGCTCCCAGATATTCATGACCGCAGAAACGGAGGCTCCATGAACCGTCTTGGTTTTCTGTTTTCTCAACAGATTTCATTTCGCCGGGAAGAATATCAACGAGTTTTCCCCGGTTGTCTGCGGAACCGCGCAAATCACGGATTTGCAGTTTCCACGCAGTGTTTTCTGTAATAAATCGTTTTTCTGTAAACATAGATGTTCCCTTGAAATTTTTTGCTCATTGTATATTATACTGAATTTTTCAGAAAAAACATTTGTTTATGTGCAAAAATAATGATGTTTTTGTGCCAAAACAGGTTTTTGGTACTTGATTTACAAATATATACAAAATATATTAAGAGCAGGGAGGATATTTTTGTGCTGAATAAAAGTAAATATCTCAATTTGAAACGGCTGCATCGGGACTTCAAGGTGACGTTCCCGCTGACGGAGATCGGTTTTATTGCCGATCACGATTGCAAGACCACACAGGGGGACAAAGGGTTTGAACTTTGTCTGCGGCTGTCGTCAGAGACAAAATATTCCAATGACATCATCGGCGACACCCGTTATCAGCTGCGTTTTCCGAATGTGTTTCTGAAAGTTCCCGGCGTCTGGCGGCAGATTTCGGTGGAAGGCAAGCGTGATGCCGTCTTTTTCAAATACGAGCCGTCGCTGAAAGAGGAGATGGAAAAAGCCGGACTTCTGAAGCCCCCCTACTGCTGGGAGATCCGTCTGACGCCTGCGATCAACTCCATTCTCAAAGAGTGCGAGGCATTGTGTCCCCGTCTTTACGAGCGCGGGACGGCGGAAAAACTGGACCTGCTTGCAATGCAGATGTTTCAGGAGGTGCTGCTCTTTCGTGATGAACAGAAAAACATGGCGGACAATACCGACGATGTGATCCGTCAGATCGCCGCCTATCTGCACAGTCATTTTCTCGAAGAGGTGGATTGGGATGAACTGCTGAAAAACAACGGACTTTCCCGCCGCAACTTTTTCCGCCGCTGGAAAGAGATGTTTGACGACTCTCCCGCCGCAAGCATCCGTGAACTGAAACTGGATTACGCCCGCAGTCTGCTTGCGGAAAGCGACATCCCCATCTGGGAACTGACCCGGATGCTGAATTTCAGCAACTCCAATTATTTCTGTTCCATTTTCAAGGCACAGTACGGCATAACGCCGTACGAATACCATTGCAGGATGTTCCAGAAGAAGAAATAAGTTGAAAAAATAGGCTCCGTACTAAACGTTGACTGATTTTTACAGGGGCTTCGGAATGCTTCGTCCGCTCAACGCCCCGATAAAATACGCTACGCTCTTTTTTCGAGGCATCGCTCCCGGCGAGTGGTATTGCCTCATGCGAGGCAATATCGACGCTGC
>JAFTUS010000214.1 GCA_017466125.1 Lentisphaeria bacterium
GCCGCATATTCAAATCAAAGGCAGCGGTTACAGTGGTCACTGGGAAATTGTTACAGCAGGAGATAGTGAAGAAAATGAAAAAAAATAATCCTGCAATGAACAGCCTGGACGCAAAATATCCACTTGAGTGACAACATCCGTTAAATGACGGATTTTTCCGCAGAACGATACCAACGCTACCTTGAAATGCCCGCAGGATCGTTCTCTGCACCGACCTTCGCTTTTTAGTTGTAAGGAAAGCCCGACATCTCACCAACATTATCTTTTTTCAAAAACAGCAATAGCAGCGTGATGAAGAACGGTAAAAGTTTCCGGAAAATTATCTTCAAGCATTCGCAGATGCTCAACTGACCAGTCTGAAAATTTTTCCGGAGGAAGCGAAGCCCCGGTACCTCTGCAAGCTTTCATGCGTCCATGCCAACTTGAACGGGTAAAAGAAACTGGCAGATCAAAAGAAATTTTTTCTGCCGGAGTCAAAACTTCTGATACCTCTTGCGGCACCGGGACAGACTTTCTGGTATATCCTCCTCCTGTCCAGTCCGGATTGAATTTCAAAACCAGTTCTTCACTTGCTTTTGCTACCGGATCTTCAAAGGGCAGCCAATTCATTATTGCGGCGACAAAACGACCACCACTGCACAAAATGTGATTTAATAAATCTGCAAGAATTTTTCCGTCAAAATACCAAATGCACTGGCAGGCACAAACTGCATCAAAAGAATTTGCGGGAAAATCAAGTTTCTCCAGCGGAATTGCAGAAAAAGATATATTCTGTCGGGCTTTTTCAGCTAAAAGACTGGCATTTTTTATCTGTTCTTCTGAAATATCAATGCCGACCCAATGCGCTCCGTAATGGTACATATTGCGCGGAATTACTCCTGTACCTGTGCCCAAATCCAAAATCCGCTCGTCCCGATGTCCTATTCCGGCATCATACAGTTGTTTATAAAAATGTTCAGGATAAATATCTCGGAACTTTGCATAATCTTCGGCGGTCTTGCCAAAGTCAAATTTTTGCCCGTTATCAATCACTTTCATACACATTTTTCGTCTGGTTCCATCTTTACCCCTCGATGTAATATACCTCTTAAAACTAATTTTTCAAATATCGGAAAACAAAAAAGGCGGCAGGATAATTCCTACCGCCAATTTGTGATGGTGTTATCTGCACTTATGTTTGCTGCGGTTAAACCAGGTTAGGCGTTCGCCGCATTGACTGCAAGTGTATTTTTCTGTCTGACAACGCAGATATTGCTCAATGCCGTGATTTTTTATGTATTGTAAATCCGGAATTACATCAGCGTGATTGCAAATGCCGTCGATAATTGGTCCCCGACTGAATTCTTTTAATCTTTCGCAAGGAATTTCCGGACATTCGCTGCAACGGGTGATTTGATGTTCTGCCGCACATTTCCGAAAACCGTTTTTGCACACCTTGCAGACATCTCGGACAAAATCAGACAAACAACCGTGGCACTCATCTGGAAATGCCGGACAAGCACCACAGTAAAGACCGCAAACAGATACACATTTTTCGTCTGGTTTCATCTTTATCACCTCGGTATAATATACCTCTAAACCCCATTTTTTCAAATGACAGAAACAAAAAAGCGGCTTATTTGAATTTTATCCATCTTTGATGGTTACATACAAAAATCACACTCTGGCTGCTATTACCGCAAATTTTCCACAAAGATAAATGCACTCGACACTTTCATATCCGCATTTTTTGAGCATTGCAATTTCTTCTTCTACAGAACATTCCCGGTCAAGTTTCCGTCGTTCCTGCCATCTTTCAAGTTCGGTTTCTGAAAGTCCGCTGTTATAAAGATGTTTTATCCAATGGGTATTGACAAATTCATCCATCTCTTTTGACTCACAACAGAATTGATCGTAATTGATGAACCATCCTCCGGGGGTGATTTTATTTTTCAGCTTTCTGAACAACTCCTGTTTCTGCTCGTTTGCCAAATGATGAATTGACAATGCGGAAATCACCAGATCAAAATTTCCATCCGGCAACTCTCGGGCATAGTCAATTACAGAATAATTGACATTTGAGATATGCTCAAATCTTTGTCTTGCCACATTGAGCATTTCTGAAGCGACATCGGCGAGTATATAATCAGCTTGCGGATAGTGGTGAAAATAATACATTGCCAACAAACCGGTTCCGCTCCCCAGATCAAGAATCCGATGTTTTTCTCCGATAAAAGAAGCCGCAAATGCTGTGGTCTTTTCGTAATAATCATCAAAGCAAGGAATAAATTTTCTGCGACCGGAGTCATATTCATTTGCGATGAGATTAAATTGTTCTTCTATTGTTGATTTTTCTTTCATACATATACCTCACGCTATAATATAACCTCGCACAAGAGAAATACAATCAATAAAAACAAAAAGGCGGCAGGATAATTCCTACCGCCAAAAGCTGTGTTGCGTTACTCGATGCCGAAAAACTTTTTCTGTTCATCCCATAAAATCGGAAAAGGCTGCTTGCACTTTTCCACGCCGATTTGATCTAACTGCCCGGTGAGGACGCCGTGGATGATTTCCGGCGACAGCAGCGTGAGTCGGGTAATCCGGGAAACATACGCCATGTCCTTACCGATGGCACGGGCGAGTTCCTGGACATTGGAGTACACGCCTTCATCAATCAGTGCCTGCCAGCGGAAGGCACGGGCAAGACTGGTTACCATCGGATCTGTAAAGGTGACTTCTTCATCGGGAGTCACGATCCGCTTCCTTCCGGCACAGTTCCGGAAGGACATAGGAATTGTAAGTTTAACATTTCCATTTTCAAGGATTTCCACTTTATGCATTTTTGAATTCCTCCATCAGCGATTTTATTCCGCAGGTTTTGAGTTCCAACGCCAATTTATCCTCCCAAACGACAGCTTTCTCAACGAGCAGAAGCAAAAGTCGGTTGTATTCCCCCGGAGTTTGGGGTTACAATGCATGAGATACATTTCTTTTATGCATAGTTTGTGAGAGAATTGTTAGTTTTGTGTTAAGATTACAAACGCCCCCCAGAAACGCAAAAAGGCGGCAAGATTTCTGCTGCCCTCAAAATTGGTTGTTCGCAATTTTAATCAGAATAAAAATCTACCAAAATAGTTGTGTTTTTGATTTGACAAATTTTTTTCCGGTGATATATTAAAAAACAAACAGCAGCCGGCAACTATTGTTTCCGGTTTTATTTTTAACAATAAACACTACCGATATAGTAGAGTATGGGAGAAGAAATTATGAGTCTCGATCAACATTATCAACTTGAAACTCTGGCGATCCACGCAGGACAGGTTCCTGACCCGACCTCATTGTCAAGAGCGGTTCCGGTCTACCGGACCACGGCTTATGCGTTTAAAAGTTCACAACACGGAGCCGATCTTTTTGCCCTGAAAGAAAGCGGCAACATCTACGCCCGGCTGATGAACCCCACCGAAGATGTACTTGAACAGCGTCTGGCGGCTCTCGAAGGCGGAAAAGCTGCCGTGGCAGTAGCTTCCGGCACAGCGGCGATTTACTTTACCATTACCAATATTGCCAAACAGGGAGACGAGATCGTTTCAGCAAATAACCTTTACGGTGGGACGTTTACCCAGTTCGATGCCATATTGCCCCAGCAGGGGATCAAGGTCAACTTTACGCCGCTGAACGACTTTACCGCCGTGGAAAGTGCAATCAATGAACGCACCCGGGCGATTTATATCGAAACGGTTGGCAATCCGGCTCTGGGAGTTGCGGATATTGAAGGATATGCGGAAATCGCCCGAAAATATCATCTGCCGCTGGTGGTGGATTCCACCTTTACGCCGCCAACACTGTTACGTCCCATTGAACACGGAGCAAACATTGTCATCCACTCGCTGTCCAAATGGATAGGCGGACATGGCACTGCCATTGGCGGAGCGGTGATCGACGGCGGCAACTTTGATTGGAGCGACCCGAAGTTTGCTCTTTATAACGAACCCGACCGGGGCTACCACGGTTTGCGTTTTGCTCACGATCTGGGAGATTTGAATAAGATAGCTTTCGCTTTGCGGCTGCGGACAGTGGGTTTGAGAAATCAGGGCCCGACCCTTGCCCCGGATGCAGCATGGATTTTCCTGCAAGGCTTGGAAACGCTGCCGCTGCGAACTGCCCGCCACAGCGAAAACGGCATCGCGGTGGCAGAATTTTTGCAGAAACACCCCAAAGTAAGCTGGGTAAAATATCCCGGTTTTGATCCGCTGGCAGTCAAATATCTGCCCGATGGAGCCAACGGCATGGTAGTTTTCGGGGTACAGGGCGGTGCTGAAAAAGCA
>JAFTUS010000215.1 GCA_017466125.1 Lentisphaeria bacterium
ATATCCGTTTGCAATGCAGCATAGAGTTTTCCAAATATTTCTGAAGATTGGTTCATTGGCATTTTTTTCTCATATTGTTCCGGAAAAACCCGGGCTGAAAAGTTTTGGTTATATTATTGACTCTGTACGAAACGTCGATTGATTTCCGGAGGGGCTTCGGGATGCTCCGTCGGTTCAACGCTCCGATAAAATATTGAAAAGTTCAGCAAAAACACTCCTTATATTCGTACCAGAATGATCGAAGATTTTTCCCCGCAAAACCGTTTTGCCGCAGCCCCTTGCAAAACAGGGAACACCGCCGGAAAATCAGGCATTCAGATTTTCGGGATAGGCTCCGTCTGCAACGAGTTTGCGCAGTGCTTCCTGCACAAAGGGTTTATCTTCCTGATAGGTCACACCGAACCAGCTGTCTTTGCTGCAAAGCGTTTTGATTTCGGCACGGCCTTCCTTGATGAGGGTATCGACGACACCGGGCAGATAGAATTCGCTTTTGAGTTCGGTTCCTTTTTCCTTGAGGAAAGCGAGGAAGAGACGTTCCAGTTCGCCCACCATGGCAGAGGAAAATCCCCAGCAGTTCATGGAAACGAGTTCTTCACCGGTAAATTCCACTTCAGAACCGTCCGGGAGTTCGCTGATGATCTTGCCGTCGCGGGGATAGATTTTCGTATGTTCCACCACATCGCAGAGATTGCCGTCGGCATCACTTGCGCACATGCCGCGTGAAACGGAGCCGTTTTCGCTCAACGTATTGCTCAGCACGAATGAAACGATCGCACCTTTGATCTTTCCGGCGGATTCTTCACATTCACGGAGATACCCGGCAAGCTGTTTGTAACTGTCTGCACCGTAGAAGTCATCGGCATTGATAACAGCAAACGGCCCGTCCAGCAGTTCGCGGGCGGCGTAGACGGCGTGTCCGGTACCCCAGGGTTTGACTCTGCCTTCCGGAACGGTAAATCCGCCGGGGAGATCCTCTTTATCCTGAAATGCGTATTCCACCTGAATTTTATCGGCATAGCGGCTGCCGACAGTTTTCTTGAATTCTTCTTCGATGTCGCGGCGGATGATAAAAACCACCCGGTCAAAACCGGCACGCATGGCATCGAAAACGGAATAGTCCATAACGGTTTCGCCGGAAGGCCCGAGTTGATCCAACTGTTTCAGTCCGCCGTAACGGCTGCCCATACCGGCTGCGAGAATAACGAGTGTCAATTTGTTCATTTTATCTTCTCCTTATAAAATTATTTGCCTTTTGCGCGGCGTTTTTTGAAGTCTTCATATTCAGCGAGCGTTCCCGGGAAATCGGTGATTTTTCCGTCGGCGATCTCAATGATGCGGGTCGCCAGACTGCTGATGAATTCACGGTCATGGCTGACAAAAAGTACCGTGTTGGGGTAAAGAGTCAGCGAATAGTTCAAAGCCTCAATGGACTCCAGATCGAGGTGGTTGGTCGGTTCGTCCAATGCGAGGACGTTTCCTGCTTCCAGCATCATTTTAGCGATGATAAGGCGTGCTTTCTCTCCGCCGGAGAGGACTTCGGTCATCTTGTGGACCTCATCGCCGGAAAAGAGCATCTTGCCCATAAAGGAGCGCAGATCCTGTTCCGTCAGTCCCTCTTCCGGGGCGAATTTCGCCAGCCAGTTGATGGCACTTTCGCCTTTGCCGAGCAGTTCAGATGCGTCCTGCGGAAAGTAACTCAACTCCATGGTTTCGCCGTGAATGACGCTGCCGTTATCCGGGCTGACCAGTTTCAGCAGGATTTTCAGCAGAGTTGTTTTGCCGACCCCGTTGGTGCCGATGACAGCGATTTTTTCATTGTTTCCGATCTGTGCCGAGAACTCCTTGAATAATTCATATTCGTAGGTTTTGCCGACATTTTCGCATTCGAGGACTTTTTCGCCCAGACGGGTACGGGGATTGAAGCGGATGTAGGGCGAAACACGGCTGGACGGTTTGATCTCTTCCAACTGGATCTTATCGAGTTCTTTCTGACGGCTGGTCGCCTGACGTGCTTTGGAGGCGTTGGCTCCGAAACGGTTGATGAACTCTTTCAACTCCGCGATACGGGTCTCTTTTTTCTGGTTTTCGCGGCGGATATTTTCCAGTGCGATGGCATTTGCCGTCATGAAGTCGTCGTAGTTGCCGGTAAAAAGGCGGATCTCCTGATAGTCCAAATCGGCGATATTGGTGCATACTTCATTGAGAAAATAGCGGTTGTGCGAAATCACGATGACCGTACCTTTGTGGTTTTTCAGCACTCCGCAAAGCCAGTCGATACTGGCCATGTCGAGGTGGTTGGTCGGTTCGTCCAGCAGCAGGATATCGGGGTTGGCAAACAACACCTGTGCCAGCAGCACCCGCAGTTTGAATCCGCCGGTCAGACTGGAAAGCGGCTGGGTGTGTTTTTCTTCCGGGATGCCGAGACCGATCAGCAGTTTTGCCGCAGAAGCCTCCATCGTGTAACCGCCCGCATCGGCGAAGAGACTTTCGATATCGTTGGCGCGTTCCTCTTCTTCATCGGTCAGTTCCAGTTTATTGTAAAGGTATTCACGTTCCTGATGGATCTGCCAGAGTTTTTCATCGCCCATATAGACGACATCGAGGATCGGCACATCTTCGTAATCGTAGTGGTTCTGTTTCAAAAAACCGATACGGCAGTTCTTATCGACAGCGACACTTCCGAACGTGGGGGCAAGTTCGCCCGTCAGAATTTTCATAAAAGTCGATTTGCCCGAACCGTTTGCACCGATCAGACCGTAACGGCACCCCGGCGTAAACTTGACAGAAACGTTTTCAAACAGCGTCTGCTGTCCGAATCTCATGGTAATATCACTTGCTGCAATCATAAATTCCGTACTCTGGTTAATCAATTTATCATGTTCTGTATAATATAGCACACTTTCTCTTAAAATGCAAAGAAAAGAGACGATACCGAACCGTATTCCGGAACAGTATCGTCTTCTGATAACCTTCTCAGATTTTTGGGGCATCAGAGGAGAAGGATCATTCAGCGGCCGTGACTTTCAAATCCTTGAACCAGATGGTGCCGGTCATCGCCTGCAAACCGAGAACCATGGCACAAGTGGTCGTATTGAACGGCATATTGTAGGAAAATTCCGCTTTTTTCCAATCGAAAGAACCTTTGCCGAGCTGGGCGTCCGGCCACATGGACGGCAGTCCTTTGCGGTTGACCATAAGCATAAACTTGGCGGCTCCCTTGCCCTGAAGATCCTTCGCTTTGACCATGACGGTCAATTTGATCTTTTTTCCCCGCATCTGCTCCATTTCCTCTTTGGAGAAATAGCGGATCGCCACAACGGTTTTTTCCGTGTTGACTGCTTGCAGTATATTGCGGTCGCCGTCTGCGACATAGGAGATCCCCTGCGGGAGCGCATTATTACGGAAATATTCTTTACGTTCAGCCAGTTTGAAATCTAAAACCACCGTTTCCGTTTTCTGTTTTGCCCCCGCTGACAGGACGGCAGGATCTTTCCCCACAAGGATCAACTCTTTGGAGCGGACGACATTCTGCTGAGTCTGCACCGCTTTTTTCACGGTTTTGAGTTTTTCCTGCGCTGCGGCGTTTTTTTCGGCGTTGATATTCACTTCCCGGCGGACATTCTCCGCTTGCTGTACCAGATTTTCACCCCATGCGCAACAGGTGCTTCCGGCGATCATCAATGCAATCACAGTTTTTTTCATAACGTTTGTACTCCTGTATTTTATAAGTTGATATGCGGAACTTCCTTAAATCCCGGCTTGTTGCAATATCCGGACATATCCTTTAATTGGATATTTTTGTTTCTGCCGCAAGCGGAAACCGTATATTCCCCCGCCTCCGGCAGCAGGAAATAGGCTTTGCCGTTTTTATCCGTATAAGAGATCCAGCCCTCCCTGCCGTCCAACCGGACGGGAACTCCGGCTTTTTTATCCTGAAGCACCACAACGCACTCTGCGGCAGTATCTCCGGAAAGTTCCGGCTGCGAAATCAATTCTTCACGGTAGACTTTGTTGATGACCGAATCCCGGTGGGTCGGATAGTCCGGATGAAACCAGTTGACCGCGCGCCATCCGAACCCCTTGAAGTCGATTTTTCCGACCGGACTTTTCCGTCCCGGCCCGGAATTGGCGGGCCAGTCGATCCGGGGAGCGTAAAACGGGATAAAAGGCAACTCGCCTTTTTGCGCCATCGTTTTGCTCACGCCCCAGGGATTGCCTTTGCCGGTGTCATCCCATGAAACAAAACCTTCTCCGGTGATCCCCATGTAAACCGTTACCGGAATTTCTTCTTCACGGAATGTACGGATCATCCGGCGGTTATACTTGGCGTTCTCAGCCAACAGTTCGGGCGTTGGCACTTTCCGGAAATGTCCGCAGTAGACGGCTTCCCCGTAAATCAGCGGACGGTAGCCGTAGACATCCTGCCAGTTGACGGTGCATTTCCCAATATCAAAATTGGGGTAGTGGTAGTTGGCAGTTTCGCAGGGAGGTGTCTCCTGCCATTTGCCTTCCCAGCCCCAGGTGCCGACATCACCATCGCGGGTGATGATGTATCCGGGAGCAAGTTTTTTAACATATCTGCCGTAAATTGCGCCAATGGCGTCATTACGCAAATTCAAATCCAATTTTTCGAGAGAATCCCATGCTTGAGTATAGATCTCATTATCGGAAGAGAGGATGATCACGGATGGATGGTTGCGTACCATGCGTACCCAGCGGCGGTAGTTGAGCAGATTTTCTTTATGGACAGGATGTTCCAGCCATTCTTTGACCGGAATGATTTTCTTTGTTCTGTTGAACCCCTCATCCAGATCCGGATACATGTTTGCATAAACCCACATCCCCCTGCGGTCGCAGAGGTCGAAGAATTCGCTGTTGAAAAAGGCTCCGTCATGGTTCCGGACGATGTTGATACCGTTGTTGCGGAGAATATTCAAGAGGACATTGGAGGACTTGCGGGCATCCATGAAGTTGCCCCAGCCGACATCTCCCTGCAGAATGACCCGTTTGCCATTGATAAAGATATTGGTCCCTGCGCTCCACACTTCCCTGAAACCGAAGTTGCGGATATCGCGGTCGATGACCGTGCCGTCTTTCACAATATCCGTAACCAATTCATAAAGATAAGGTTTGCCGGTATTATCGCCGATCCCCCAGAGTACCGGATCGGTCCAGAACGCCTGATTGTGAATGGTTGCGGTAGTGCCGGCTTTTACGGTAAGCTGATGTTTGGGGAAACTCTTGACGATCCGTCCTTTGTCAACAGCATACTGCCGGACTTCCACCATCTGTTCTTTGCTGCCGCTGTTGGTTATTTCGGTTTCTGTACGGATCTGATTTTTACGGTACGAAGTATCTGCCCACGCAAAATCGACCCGGCACTCCGGCATGAATTCCAGAGAGACGTCTCCCCGGAAACCGCCCCAGAGATGAACGTTTTGCAGAATTGCACTGTTTTTGGGGTCCGGCAGACGTTCAAAGAAAATTTCGAGCAGATTTTCCCCCTGTTTGAAATGTTTCAGCGGGATATCGACAATACCGATGGAACTGCGGTATTCCGCCTCAAATTTGCCGTTGACAAAAAGCCTGATCCCGCCGCAAAGGGCTTTACAGCGGAAAAAGACACTCCCGTTTACCGGTTCATTCCATGAAACAGTACGCCGGATACGGAATGACGGTGAACAGTAATCATCGCTCCAGAAATACCCGTTCCAGCCATCGGCAGGAACGACCTTGCCGTAAGCGTTTTTGGGGTCTGTCAATTTCAGCGGATAATACCAGGTGCGGAAAAAGGCATCCCGGGAGAGGAAAGGCATATCTGCGGGCAGCCATTTTGCCGGAAGTTTTTCCGGATTTTTCCAATCATTTTTATTGGTTCTGGCAAAAGACCAGCCTTCCCCGTTGAGGGAAAGAGACAGACGTTTCCCGGAAACCGCCGGAAGCGGTTTATTTTCAGATTTTCCCTGTGCCCCGATCGTTCCGGCGGAAGCGGCACGGTCGGAAGCGTATTTTTCTTCGATTTGTTTGAGAAGTTTCTTTTTCTGTAATTTGATATTTTTCAGCAGAACGGAAAGTTTTGCTGCATCTTTTTCGGCTTTCCGGGTAAGTGCCTGCAATTTGCGGATCTCGGCTTTTCCGTCAGCGATCACTCTCTGCAGTTTCTCTTTTGAATGAACGGTCAGCGTTCCGGAGAGCTGTTTTCCGTCCGCTTTGCAGAGGACTTCCAACTTTCCCGGCTGAAGAACGGCATCAAACGAACCATTCTGCGAGACGGCAAGCGTTTTACCGGATTGTTTGAGCGTGAAAACAGCCCCCGGCAAACTGGAGACAAAATGCAGTGCGGAACGTTCCCCGAAAAGTTCTTTGCCGCACGATGCAAGATAGCCGTCTGCAGTGTAATCGAGTATTTCACGGATGTTCCTGTTGGCTTTACGCAGTGCGATCTCCGGAGAAACAGTATGGATCTTCAAATCCGGCATCGCCTTTCCCTTGCGGTCGGTCACTGCAAAGCAGAAGCCGAAATCCCCGGTACGGTCAACAATTTTGACCAGAACGTTATTCAAGCCGCGTTTCAGACGGGCGTTGTAGATGAAATTATCCGGGATGACCCCCTGCGACGAATTGGCACCGCCCACGTATTTGCCGTTGAGCCATACCTTGTTGTCATCGTCACTGCCGATACGGAACTGGATAGGACGATCCGTTGGCGATTGGATGGTACAAGCGGCATAGACGACCAGATAATCATCTACCGGGTACATCCTGTCAAACCAGATATACGGCACTTTCTGTCCGGGGCGGTTCTTGCCTCTGACGATCTGCCATTTGGCGTTATAATGCTTTGTTTCCCGCTCCCCCCACTCATTGGTTGCCTCAAGTCCGGCAATCAGTTTTGACCAATTTGCTTCAAAAGCGACTTTTTCCTGTTGAGCGGGGTCCGGCAGCAGGGCTGTTTCGCCGCCGAATTTTCTCAAATAATCGGTAAAGTATCCCTGTCCGCCTCTGGCGGCATACGTTTCGGTCTGATAATTGGGGTAAGGGCCTAACACGAGCCATTCGGAAATAAATTCCGTTCCCTCCGGAACTGCGGCGGCAAGGGAGAATACCGTACAGGTCAGAAGAGACAGTATTTTTTTTGATCCGGTGCAGTACATAATATCATTCTCCTTTTTCCAACATTCTTACTGCTTTATGCAGAGCCGGCGGACCGCCGACGGAATGTCCAGTCGTCGGCAGGCCGAAAATCATTTTTTTATCCGTATTGACAAGATTGTTGTAGACCACCCAAACCGAAGTCGGCGCAACGATATTGTCGATATATCCGGCTGTTAAAATAACACTGCACCGGATCCGTCTTGCAAAGAAAACACCGTCATAATAGAGCCCCGTTTCCCGGGCATCATCCCTGAAAAGTCCCGGCCAGCCCGGCTTGCGCCCCTGTAAATGACCGGCATGATCGGTCAGAGCGGGAACATAAGCCACACAGCCGCTCACATCCGGATCAAGAGCAGCAGCGGCGATCGCCTGTCCTGCTCCCTGACTGCCGCCGGAAACGATCAACACTCTGCCGTTCCATTCCGGAACCGTTTTGGCGAATTCCAAAGCCCGCATGATGCGCAGATACATATCGTGAAAATAGGTTTTTTCACGATCTCCTTTGCCTTTGGCAGGATACCAACCCAGTTTCTGCGCCATCTCCCGGTAATAGGTTTTCGGGCGACCATTCGGAATACCGTGGGCGTTGACGTCGAAACAGACGGCTCCATTATCACGTTTTATTCCGGCACTGTATACGCCGAAAGCATGATAGGTCACTTTGAGCGGCAATGATTTTTTTGCGGCATTCTCCGGCAGCGTCAGATAACCGGATACCGGAGCATTGCCGGGGCAGGAGACTTTTATATCGTACGCCTTGAAATTTTTTCCTGCCGGAACTTCTTTTTTCTCAAGGAGTTTCATCGGATGCTTTTTCAGCAGCTCCTTGCGGCTCTGCCAGAAGGCATCGAAGTCAGCCGGTTCCTGTGAGCCCGGTTGTAATTTTTCCGGCTCCACGATTGCACCGACGCCGCAAGCTCCCCCCGCTTTGACGGGTTTGCCGTCAATTCCGGCAAGCGTTGCGGTAACGCAGGCATGACCGGGTTTTTCCAATTTCACTGAAACCGTCAGCGGCTTATCTGCCGGAGCAGTATTTTTGCGAACTGCTTTCCCGTATTCTGAAACGACATAGTTCATAACCGCTCCGGACGGGGCATCAACAGGGGTCAGGGTAAAAATGATCTCCTCATTGCAGCGGAAAATTCCGTCAGACCGATTGACACTTCCCCGGATCACGGGGGCTGCTGTGCAGAAAATACAGCTGCACAACAAAAGTATCGTGCTTACAAATACAGTTTTTTTCATTTGTAACAGGCTCAGGGGTTGTAGAGTTTATTTGTATTTCCTTTGTTGGTCGGGTCGAACGATGCCGGGTCATACACCTTGGGTTCTCCGAGGTTCCGCACCGGCGCAACGTGACCGTCAGCCCAGTAGATATTGACATAGCGGTCATGCACGGAAGCCAGAGCCTCCTGGGCTTCGTTATCCGTATAAGTGTCAAAAAATGACCACCAGTCCCCAAAGGCCCAGTACGTATTCGTGCCATCTGCCAGCAGGACTTTTTTGGAAGGGTTATGAAGTCTTTTATACGCGGCACCGATGTCAACATTGCCGGGAGCATACATACTGTATTTGCCGTATCTCTTGTCCTGACCTGTCGGACAGCGGAAAATTCCGTTGGCATACCATGAATTATCCGGATGGCGCTGATAGGAAATATACCCTAATTCCCCCAACAGCCATCCCCACGGCAGGTTGTCATATCCGGCCCGCAAAGCATTTCGCACCATATAATCATGATCGAGCAGATAACTTTGACAGGCTGTGCCGATCTGACGGAGATTGGAGGCACAACTGATCGTTTGGGATTTCGCCCTCGCTTTATTGAGCGCAGGCAGCAGCATGGCGGCGAGAATTGCAATAATTGCAATTACCACGAGAAGCTCGATCAGCGTGAACGCTGATCGAATGAAGCACGGCTCCGCCGTGTGAAGCGCAGCGTTGCTGCATGAAGCGTTTGCCTGCGGCAAACATGAAGCACTTGCTTTGCAAGTATGATGCGGTGTATTTTTGTGA